>CABQMD010000035.1 GCA_902465145.1 uncultured Succinatimonas sp.
CAGGCAAATTCTCATCAACCCATTTCACGTCAGCAGAAGAACTTTGCCAACCGAGCTTTCCTGAGGCAATGATGCTCAAAAGCTCATGACGTTCCACTGTGCTTACTTTATTTTCAGAGCAAAAAGCATCCAAAACTGCGGCCGCATCGTTAGGATTTAAAGCGGCATAACGTTCAAAAGCTAAAATTTTCCCGCGTCTTGAGGGCACATCATTATAATTTTCAGGATTTTGACTTACGTCGGTTGCCTGCATCGCCGCTTCACGTTCTGCCCCTTCAAGATTCGCGGCCGTAGTCTGAAGTTCATCTTTTGAAACTTTTCTTTTTACGAGCAGATTCTGCAAACGTCTTGATGCCGCGGCTTGGGTTAAATATCCTTTGGAATTCCAGGCCGATATCAGTCCTGAGCAGGCCTCAGGATAGTTTTTCCCGCTTACATAAAGTCTTGATGCGTACGATACGGAATCGCTTCCACCTTTACCTGTCATCAAAGCAGCTTCATGCCAACGGCAGGAACGGGCTTTTTCTTTGACATTCTGCGCAAGCGGATCGGCATCGGGCATGGGATCTTGTCCCATGATCTCAAGCACACGTCCGAAATTTCCCGTACTTCCCGACATGTCCGCATAAAGATCGCTTACCAGCAACCCCAACTCACGATCTGCGCCTTGTTTTACAAATTTAAGGGCATTTTTATAATTTGCGGCAGTAACGTTTGAAGCTAAAAGATAATAATCAAGATAAATGTTCAGAGGGTAATCCTTAAGTACTCCTCTTTTGAATTCCTCAACTCCCCTGACATCGCCTGCTCGTGCCAGATCGCGAGCCTCGGAATAAGCCTGACGTTTGGCCACGGACCGCTCATCAAAACTTATGAAGCCGTCAGTGATATCGTTCTGAACAGCAAAAGCCGACTGCATGCTGACTGCAAGCATGTAAAACATCAGCAAGAATACGAATGAAAAACGTTTTGCATTACCCGATACATCCGACATGATATTTCCCCGCCGTCAAAAAAGCCTCCTGATTTTAACATCGGGAGGCTTAGATAACTCTTTGATATTTTAGGATTAGCCAAAGATTTTCACATAACCTACCAAAAGAAGTGCGGCAATAATCAAAGGTAATACCAAATGGAAATACCAGTATACCGGGGTTGACGACAACATTTTAGGTCCCTGACCTAGGTTGACTTCTGCAATGTAATTTTTCCACTGCATGCCGGTCTTGGCGGTAATAAAGAGCACCATAAAGAGAGAGCCTAGAGGAAGAATATTGTTTGAAATTAGGAAATCCTGCAGATCCATAATGGTATCAAACCCGAGAGGATGCACGAAGGACAGGTAATTAAATCCGAATAATGCCGGCAAGGAAATCAGCATGATAAATACAAAATTGTAAACAACCGATTTCACGCGGGAAATACCGAACACTTCCATGCAAATAGCAATGATGCTTTCATAGACTGCAATCAAAGTAGACATGGCAGCAATAAGCATGAACATGAAGAACAGCGCTCCCCAGAAATACCCGCCTACCATGTTGGCAAATACCGTATTCATGGTAACGAACAGCAAGCTAGGACCTGCATCGGGCTGTACTCCGTAACTAAAGCATGCCGGGAAAATCACGAAGCCTGCCAAAAGAGCCACGAATGTATCAAGAAGACCTATCCAAATTGCCTCGGATACCAAGGTATGTTTGCGATTTACATAGGTTCCGAAGATCTCAATTGATCCCTGTCCTACACTTAAAGTAAAGAAAGCCTGTCCCATGGCTGCCCACAATGCTTCTAAAAACCCGTGTTTTTCAAGCGCTGACCAGTCAGGTTTTAAATAATAGGAAATTCCTTCTAAAAATCCCGGCAACATCACCGAACGTATCGACATGAAAACTAACAGAGCTAGCAGTAACAGCATCAAAGGCTTGGTGATCTTCTCAAGACCGCGCTCAACTCCCATACCCACGATCACGAAACTCACCACCGTCACGGTGCTCATGCACACGAACATAGTCAGCGGATTTTGCAAAAGCTCGGAAAAATTGGCTGCAGCAACATCCTGGGTTAGTCCCTGCTCCACTCCTCCTGTAACGAACTTATAGCAGTAATAGAGCAACCATCCGGTAATAAGACCGTAGAAGGACATCAGGATGTAACTTCCGGGAATAAGCCAGAACTTATTAAGATGCCAACGGGTACCGGGAGTTTCCAAGATATTAAAAGCCTTGGCAATTGAGCGTTTGGAAGATCTGCCTATGGCAAGTTCCACGGTTAAAAGCGGAACTCCTACGCCAAGCAAAAACAGCAGATAAAGCAATACGAAGATGGCTCCGCCGTATTGTCCGGTTATATAAGGAAAACGCCAGACATTGCCAAGTCCTATGGCGCAACCTGCGGCTATAAGTAAAAAACCAAGCCGGGATGAAAATTGACTGCGTTCTGACATGATCACTCCCTATCAATCATTTGCAGAAAATACCGATGTAACCCTGCGCAAAAAGCGCGACAATCACTACAGGCAAAACGATGCGGTAATATCCGCGGGCAAAACGCGGAAGTTTGATACCACGACCGGTATTTACCTCTTTAAGGTAATTATCAAACCCCCATCCGCGTTTTAAAACCACGTAAAGTACGTAACACATGGCGCCTAAAGGCAGGATGTTTTCACTTAACACGAAATCATAAGTGTCAAGAATGGTGCTGTCTCCCCCCATGGGATGAACATCCGCCAAAAGGTTATACCCCAACATGCAGGGCAAACCCAGCAGGATCACCGCAGCAAAATTGCAAACTACGGCTTTGATACGCGAGATCCCGAAGAGATCCATAGATATTCCTATGAGATTTTCAAATACGGCTATGAGGGTTGAAATTGCGGCAAATAGCATAAAGAGGAAAAACACTCCGCCCCACACAGCACCGCCTGCCATATGAGAAAAGACCGATACCAGCGTTACAAAGATAAGCCCAGGACCTGCTCCCGGCTCTATTCCGTAACTAAAGCAGGCAGGAAAAATCACCACTCCGGCAAGCAATGCCACGCAGGTATCAAGCAAAGTGATCATGACCGACTCATAATAAAGCGAACAATCACGCTTCATATATGATCCGAAAATCTGAATCGAACCTACGCCCAGCCCCAAAGTAAAGAAAGCCTGTCCCATGGCGGCAGACAGAGTCTGTCCCAAACCGGACTTACTCAAATTATCCAAATCGGGCTTTAAATAATAATTCATGCCTTCTGCAAAGCCTGGCAAAGTAAACGAACGAGCGGCCAGCACCAACAGCAGCACGAAAAGTAAAAGCATCAGCGGTTTAGTGATGCGCTCAACGCCCTTACGCAGACCCATGGCACAAATGCCGAAGGAAAAGACGGTCACGGCCAAAGTACATGCAAACTGGGTCCCAGGCATACTCAGCATTTCGCCGAAGTACGAAGCAGCCTGTCCTTGATCCAAATTGCTGCCAAAAGATCCTGAAAAAACCTTCACGGCATAATAAAGCATCCAGCCTGTTACCAATGAGTAAAAGGACATGAGCACGTAGTTACCGGCTATCATCCAGTATTTGTGCTTTCTGAAAGAAGATCCGGGGGTCAGCGTTTCAAAAGATGCCCCGAGACTTTTTCTTGAAGCACGTCCCACCGCCAGCTCTATACTGAGCATGGGCATGCCTACAAGCAACAAAAAGGCTATGTAGATGATGACGAAAAATGCTCCGCCGTATTGTCCGGTGATATAAGGAAATCTCCAAACATTGCCAAGTCCTATGGCACATCCTGCTGTGATCAGCAAAAAACCAAGACGGGTGGAAAAACTCTCCCTTGAATCTTTTGTTTTCATGTCACTTACCCTCCGAATACGGCCACGTAACAGTTGGCTACGAGCACGGCGATCACGACCGGCAACACAAAGCGGAAATAATTTTTACACCAGTAAGGGATCTTTATTCCTACACCGCGATTGGCTTCCTTTAAGTAATTGTCAAATCCCCAACCACGCTTTAAGGTCACGAACAACACGTAAAAAAGAGCTCCCAAAGGCAGGATATTGTCAGAAATGATGAAATCCTCAAGATCGAGGAAAGTACTTTCTCCGCCTAAAGGGTGTACGTCGGAAAGATAATTGAATCCTAAAAGACACGGCATGGAAATGATGATGATCACGAAGAAATTGACCATAACCGCGCGACGGCGGGAAGTTTTGAAGATCTCCATGCAAATGGCAATGATATTCTCAAATACGGCAATAAGCGTTGACAAAGATGCAAACGCCATGAACATGAAGAAAAAGCCGCCCCACATCCAACCGTGCTCCATATGCGAGAAAATGGAAACCAAAGTTACAAAAATAAGGCTCGGTCCCTGATCAGGCTGTACCCCGTAGCTAAAGCATGCTGGGAAAATAATAAATCCTGAAAGCAGTGCCACCACGGTATCCAAAGCGGCTATGGTCAGCGATTCATGTAGCAAAGTATGCGAATTGCCGGCATAAGTTGCAAAAATCTGAATGGCGCCAATACCTATGGACAGGGTAAAAAAGGCCTGAGCCATGGCTGCAGAGAGGATCTCCGTCAAAGGTTTGGTCTTAAAAATCTCAAAATTCGGTGCAAGGTAATACTCGATACCCTGGGAAAACCCGGAGAGCGTCACGGAATGCAATGACAAAAAGATCAGCAGCAAGAAAAGCAAAATCATCATCGGTTTGGTGATGCGCTCAACCCCCTTGCGCAACCCCATTGCACAGACGCAAAAGCCCAAAGCCACTACAGCTATCATGTTTATAAGCATGTCGGCAGGAGATCCCAACATGTGCATGAATTCAGCGCCGGCCTCATCTGCAGGAGTATTCACTCCGAATTCTCCGGTAAAGCCCTTGATGGAGTAATAAAGCATCCAGCCGGTTACCACGCTGTAAAACGACATGAGCACGTAATTGCCCAAAATCATCCAATACTTGTTCACATGCAGGCGTGATCCAGGTTGCTCCAATACTTCAAAAGATTCTGCAAGACTGCGTCTTGACGCACGCCCCACTGCCAACTCCATGGTAAGCAGCGGAACTCCGCAGGCTATTAAGAAGAATAAGTAGATTAAAACGAATAAAGCCCCGCCGTACTGACCTGCAATAAAGGGGAAGCGCCATACGTTGCCAAGTCCTATGGCACAACCTGCGGCTATGAGCATAAAGCCCAATCTTGAAGAGAAATGTTCTCTCGTCGGCATAGTGATTTACCTTGTCAGAATACGACAAAAGCCCGGAGGGTTTTCCCTTCGGGCTTGTCGCTTAAAACTTTACGACTGCCAAATCAGTCACGTTCAGAAATTTTGCCATCATCGGCTTGTACGGCCTCTTCCTCATGAGGATAAGCCTCCATAGGCTCCTCGGGAAGATCTTCTGCAACTGCAGGAGCAGCAGTTTCCTGTGCACCGGCATTTTCTTCCTCTCTTACGGCCTTAATGGAAAGACGGATACGATCCTGATTGTCTATATCCAGCACCTTAACCTTGACGACGTCGCCCACACGCAGATAGTCATTGACGTTTTCAATGCGCTCGTCTGCGATCTGCGAAATATGTACCAAACCGTCACGTCCAGGAAGAATGGTTACAAAAGCACCGAAATCGGTGATTCTGGCTACGGTACCTTCATAGATCTTGCCGATTTCAACCTCAATCAGAAGATCGTTAACCGCTTTTACCGCAGCCTCGGCTGACGCCTGAGATACGGCTGAAATCTTGACGGTACCGTCGTCTTCGATATCTATCTGAGAATTAGTGGCAGCCTGAATGGCTCGTACGTTGCAACCGCCCTTACCGATGATGTCCTTAACCTTATTCACGGGAACCTTGACGGTAACCACGCGAGGTGCAAAAGGAGACATATCGCGACGAGGCTCGGGTATGGCACGGGCAATGATGTTGAGCAGGTGCTGACGGGCAGCATGTGCATCGGTCAAAGCCTGTTGCATGATCTCGCGGGTAATGCCGTCGGTCTTGATATCGCCATCACGGGTACCTGCAACCTTGAAATCCATATCGCCCAAATGATCTTCATCTCCCATGATGTCGGTCAAAATGGCAACGCGATCGCCTTCTTTTACCAAACCCATGGCAATTCCGGCTACCTGAGCCTTGCAAGGCACGCCGGCATCATAAAGAGCCAAACAACCGGAGCATACTGAAGCCATTGAAGACGAACCGTTGGATTCGGTGATCTCGGAGACCAAACGAATGGTGTAAGGGAACTCCTCCAAAGAAGGCAATACGGCACGCAAGGCGCGCTTAGCCAGACGTCCGTGACCTATTTCACGACGTTTGGGAGAGCCTATAAGACCGGTTTCGCCTACGCAGTAAGGAGGGAAATTGTAATGCATGATGAAACGGTCGCTACGGGTACCGGTCATGTCTTCAAAGGTCTGAGCGTCACGCTCTGAACCTAAGGTACACACGCCGATAGACTGAGTTTCACCGCGGGTAAACAAAGCCGAGCCGTGAGTGCGCGGCAAAATGCCGGTTGCCACGGTAATAGGTCTAATCATGCGCAAAGTACGGCCGTCGATACGCTTCTCGCCGCTTAAAATACGCTCGCGTACCAAATCGCGTTCCATGTTGAAGAAGATCTTGGCAATCTCGTTTTCCTGACCTTCAAGTTCCGGACGGTCGGCTATCAGCTTGGCAGTCACGGCAGTCTTGATCTCTTCAAGACGATTCTGACGCTGAAGTTTGTCGACAATGCGGTAGGCATTGCCTACGTCTTCGAAAGCCGCTGCTTTGACTGCTTCGATTAAAGCAGTGTCTTCCTCAGGAGCTTTCCAATCCCACACGGGACGATTGACATCGTTTACAAAGGCGCTGATCTCGTCAACCACCGTCTGCAACTGCTCCTGACCGTACATCACGGCACCGAGCATAACCGACTCAGGAAGAATATTGGCCTCAGATTCAACCATAACCACGGCTTTCTTGGTGCCAGCGACGACTAAATCGAGATCCGAACGTTTCATCTCTGAAGTGATGGGATTTAAAACATACTGACCGTCTATATAACCTACGCGGGCTGCACCCAGAGGTCCCTGCCAAGGCAGGCCGGAAGTAGCCATGGCCGCAGATGCGGCGATGATGGAAATAATGTCAGTGGGAACTTCAGGATTGGCGGACATTACCGTAACCACCACCTGAGTTTCGTTCACAAATCCAGCAGGGAAGAGCGGACGCAGAGGTCTGTCGATAAGACGTGAAATCAAAGTCTCGCCTTCTGAGGCTCTTCCTTCGCGTCTGAAGAAACTAACAGGAATTTTTCCTGCAGCATAGGAGCGCTCTTGATAGTTAACGGTAAGCGGGAAGAAATCACGGCCTTCCACGGATTCGTTGCGCTTGCAAACCACGGTTGCAAAAACCACAGTATCGTCCATCGATGCCATAACGGCTGAATCAGCCTGACGGCCGATGGCTCCGGTTTCCAGAGTGATATTGTGCCTTCCGTATTTGAAGGTGCGGGTAATAGGCTTTAAATTCATCAAAAATCTCCGAAAAGGTCTGCTTAATTCCTGCTACTGTCTCTTTTCCTGCAGACCGCTTTCCTAAAAATTGGGCGGCCCTAAAGCCGCCCCGTGCCAGCCGCCGGATTAGCGGCGGAGCTTCAGTTTTTCAACTATGGCAGTGTAACGGCCATAATCTTTTTCCTTGAGGTAATCAAGCAACTTACGGCGCTGAGCTACGAGATGCAGCAGACCGCGACGGCTGTGATGATCCTTCTTATGGGTCTCGAAGTGAGGCTGCAAATCAACGATTCTGGCGGTGATCAGTGCGATCTGCACTTCAGGATAACCAGTATCTTTAGGGTTGCGGCCGAAATCGGCTACGATCTTTGCTTTCGCTTCGGTAGTTAACATTTTTGCTCCTTTGTGATGACAAATGTGTCTATGCTTGAAGTCCGATCACAAACTCAGA
>CABQMD010000036.1 GCA_902465145.1 uncultured Succinatimonas sp.
TGAAATACAGCTAAAATACTATCAGCATTCACACAATCAAGAGAAGTCTTTCATTTATGGAAAAGAAGAAAACTTTCGCACTTATCATTATGGATGGCTGGGGAGATAATCCCAATAAAGAGTTCAATGCCGTTGCCGCAGCAAAAACTCCCAATTTGGATAAACTCACCGCCGAATATGCTCACACCGACATTCAGGCTTCAGGTACATATGTAGGTCTGCCTGAAGGTCAGATGGGTAATTCTGAAGTCGGTCACACCAATATCGGTGCCGGCAGAATCGTCTATCAGGAATTGACACGTATAACCAAGGCCATCGAAGACGGTGATTTTTTTAAAAACAAAGTACTTGTTGAAGCCGTAGATAAAGCTGTAAAAGCCGGTAAAGCTGTTCACATCATGGGACTGATGTCTCCCGGCGGAGTTCATAGTCACGAGCAACATATTGCCGCTATGATTAAGTTGGCAGCACAACGCGGTGCAAAAAAAATCTACTTCCACCCCTTCTTAGACGGTCGTGACGTTCCTCCGCGTTCTGCTCAGGGAGACATCGACTTCTTTGAAAAATTATTCAAAGAGTTGGGTGTAGGACGCATCGTTTCGCTTATCGGTCGTTATTATGCAATGGATCGTGACAATCGTTGGGACCGCGTTCAGGCTGCCTATGATCTCATCACCGAAGCCAAGAGTGATTTTGCTCCTTTTGCTTCTGCAACTGAAGCATTAAAGGCAGCCTACGATCGTGATGAAAACGATGAATTCGTTAAAGCATCCGTTATCGGCGAACCAGTAAAGATGGAAGACGGGGACAGCATGATCTTTATGAATTTCCGTGCTGATCGTGCCCGTCAAATTTCCCGTGCCTTTGTTAATTCAGATGATGAATTCAAAGGATTTAAACGTGCATACCGTCCTAAACTTGCAGACTTTGTAATGCTCACTCAATACGCTGCAGATATTAAAACCGCTTGTGCGTACCCGCCTGAGGATTTAGTCAACACTTTGGGTGAATGGCTTTCCAAACACGGCAAGACTCAATTACGTATCTCAGAAACCGAGAAGTATGCCCACGTCACCTTCTTCTTCAACGGAGGAGTCGAAACCATATTCCCCGGTGAAGATCGTATTCTTGTTCAGTCTCCCAAGGTTGCCACTTATGATCTGCAACCTGAAATGAGTTCACAAGAACTGACCGACAAACTCTGTAACGCTATCGAATCAGGAAAATACGATGTTGTCATCTGCAATTATCCTAACGGCGATATGGTCGGTCATACCGGTAAATTTGATGCAGCTGTTAAAGCAGTAGAAGCAGTTGATCACTGCATAGGACGCGTGGTTGAATCACTGAAGAAAGTAAACGGTGAATGCCTCATTACAGCAGATCACGGCAATTGCGAACGCATGAAAGATCTAACCACCGGTCAGCCTTATACAGCTCACACTAATTTACCTGTTCCGCTTATTTATGTAGGCAGAAAAGCAAAAATGAGACAAGACGGTCGTTTGTGCGATTTAGCACCGACCATTCTGTCTTTGATCGGCATGGAACAACCAAAAGAAATGACCGGAACTCCTATTGTGGAATTACAATAGTTGTCAATTACTGCTAATTAGTTAGATATTCTGATAAAAGCGGGGGTAAGATCCCGCTTTTTCTCTATAAAAGATCCCTAAGTTCAAAGAAACATCTTTGCTTAATTCCCTGATACCGTAAGCTTCGGAATAAGAATAGATCCTGTCTGAACTTTATAACGTTTGTCGATATCGTTACCAATAAGAGCCATATTCAAAAACATATCTTTTAAATTTCCTGCCACCGTAATTTCAGATACGGCATACTCCCTCTTCCCGTTCTTAAAATAATAACCGGCAGCTCCCCTAGAATAATTTCCGCTTGTAAGATCAGCTCCCTGTCCCATAAGTTCGTCTATAACCAAACCCTCTCCCGCTTCCTTTAATAAGTCGTCAAAACTTCTGGTATGAGATTTGTCAAAGTTTAAAAACCAATTGTAAATACCGCCTGAGTGCCCGTTGGTACGCATCTTTAGTTTTCGTGCTGAATAAGACGAAAGTAAATAATCCTGCAATATTCCGTCCTTTACCAATAAATTTTTGGTTACCCTTACTCCTTCTCCGTCACAATTAGCAGCACCAAAACTTCCTTCAATAAACGGATCTTCTAATAAAGATACATATTGCGGCATCACTTTTTTACCCAAAAAGTCGCACAGGAAAGATCCTCTCCTGTATATTGCGTTGCCAGAAATTGCTTGTGCAAAATTGCCAAGCAGACTTTGCACAGCAGAGCGCGAAAAAATCACATTGTATTTACCGGTTTTTACTGAAACGGCACCTAATTTTCCGCTAGTTTTTTTATAAGCCTCATCAGTCACTTCAACTAACTGCTCCAGTTTCAAAGGATCTCGTGCAACGGTAAAACCGCTACCGCGTTGCATTTTTCCATCCCTTTCTCCCAATAAAGTAAGACCAGCCGAACAAATACTGGATGAACTTGCTCTGCAAAAACCTGACGAATTGGCTAAACAGTTGGTATAAACGGAATAATCCACACTTGATCCGTCAGATCCTTTGATCCCGCCGGTTTTGATAGCTCCACCGCAACGATCTAAATCAACAGCAAGTTTTACAGCATCGTCAGGGGATTTAAATCCAGGATATAAGACTTTGAGATCCCTGAATTCATGACACAAAAGATCAACATCAGGCAACCCTGCACATTCATCACTATCGGAATATTTTGCCAAAGCTACCGCAGCTACAGCTGTCTGATCTAAAGCTTCCGAACTTAAATCAGTAGTAGATGCACTGCCGCGGCGATTATTTTTATAAACAGTAATACTCAATTCATTGTCACGGTTAAATTCTAAATTTTCTACTTCACCGTTACGACTTGAGACAGATATACCCTGAGCACTTGCACTTACAGCTGCACAAGAATCAGCTCCTGCTGACAAAGCTTTGTTTACCGCCTCATTTGCAATATGCTGAAGTCTCTGTTCACGCTCTTTAATATCTGCTAAGAAATGCATGTTTTTACCTTGTTTTTTGAACATTTAATTTTCTTTCAACTAAAAAAGTACTTTGAAAAAGCAGTAAAATTTCTTATGTTCAGCTTATATGTAATTCTTAATAAAAGCTGAAAATTATTCTAAATTTTTTATTAAGTGTTATCTGAATTATGACAGCTCAGAACAATAATAATCAGTTTTCGGCGTCTGTTAAAATCGGACGCTTTGTTCGGACTTATCTGCTTTTTTTCGCCATAGGTACCGGCGGAACAATTTTTTCTTTATTTCATTTTGTCGATGCATTAAAACCGTTAAAACCAATAGCTTATTTCTTTGGAAACGATCTTTTACCGCTATTGATCTTTTCCATGCTATATTTTTCCTTTTGCAAAGTTAACTTGAAAGATATGCGCCCCAGACAATGGCATATTGTAATCAACCTGTTAATGCTGATTACAACAGCAGTTTTGTCTTTCTATCTGGCTTATCATGTAAATTCTCCGCATCGCGCTCTTATTCAGGGTGCAATAATGTGTGTGATCATGCCGCCAGCTGCTGCCGCAGGCGTGATAGCAGGAAAGTTAGGCGGAAACGAGGCATCGGTAGTTACAGGTATTTTGATAGGAAACTTACTGTGTGCTGTAGCTATACCATTATTTTTTCCTTTATTTACTTCAAAACTTTCTGGCGGTTTCTTTGAAGAGTTTATGTTAATCGCAGGAAGAATTTTTCCCGTGATCGTATTGCCGCTACTTCTGGCCTTTGCTACCAAACTCTTCATAAAACCTTTACATCGTTTTATTGTAAATAAACTTCGCGGAATTTCTTACTATATTTGGGCCGTATGTCTATGCACTGTTTCTGCAAGAACATTTTCCTGCATAGTCAATTCTCCCGAAAATGCTGTCACCCTATGGTCTATGGCCGCAATTGGATTCGTAACCACATTTGCTCACTTTGCAATAGGCAAATTAGTAGGTAACCTACACCATCAACGCATTAGCGCAGGACAAGCTTTTGGTCAGCGTAACGGTGTTTTCGGACTTTGGGTAGCTTTGTCGTTTCTTGATCCGGCAGCAGTTATTGCTCCTGGATGCTATATTCTTTGGCAGAATGTCATGAATTCATGGCAATTGGCCCACCGCGAAAAATTGGTAGCTCGTTGCAAAGATTTGGAAATCCCACCATATCAGGAATAGCAGGTTAAGCCGCCGTGAACGGCGGCTTTTGATCAGACCTTATTTCCCTCCAACAAAAGGTTCCGGAACCGATATCTCAAAATCCCCCTCACCTACCGGCATAAAAGCCACCAAAACTTCACTGTTTTTCAGAGTTTCAACCCAAATGCGGTTGTAAGCATCAACAGTAACGTACTGAGCTCTAGCTCCTTCAAGTTTTGACCGTTCGATAAAGTCATTGGCAAAGATTTCATGTGCAAATACCGGTAATACGGTAGCCTTCTCATCCTGCTCGTCGGTTTCCAAATCCTCAAGCATAAAAGGTCCGTCCTGATCGCTGATGATATAGAATCCGCCTTGTTCCATAACTTTGTTTACAAAGTAAGATTTGCGATATTCAGCATTTAACTGCAATACGGCTTCGTGTTCCTTGTCGGTAAGTTCGTACATAAATGTTCTCCTAGTATCCGCGTTCAAGAATAGGTTTTAAAAATTGTCCTGTATAAGAATCCGTCCGCGAAGCAATGTCCTCCGGAGTACCGCAAGCAATTACAATACCGCCGCCACTTCCGCCTTCAGGACCCAGATCTATTATGTGATCGGCACATTTAATAACATCAAGGTTATGTTCAATCACTACTACTGTATTGCCTTGATCTCTAAGTCTCATCAATACTGCCAATAATTGACGCACGTCGTCAAAATGCAAACCGGTAGTAGGTTCATCCAAAACATATAAAGTTCTGCCTGTGGATCTTTTTGAAAGTTCTTTGGAAAGTTTGATGCGCTGCGCCTCACCGCCTGAAAAAGTGGTAGCGGCTTGACCCAAAGTAATATAAGACAAACCGACTTCGTTTAAAGTTCGCAGTTTATTGGCAATTGAAGGCACGGCTTCAAAAAAAGACAATGCCTCTTCAACATTCATATTCAGAACTTCAGAAATATTTTTGCCTTTATATTTGATTTCCAATGTTTCACGGTTATAACGTGCTCCACCGCAAGCTTCGCATTTTACAAACACATCAGCCATAAAATTCATTGATACTCTGATGGTTCCATCACCCTGACAAGATTCGCAACGACCTCCCTTTACATTAAATGAAAAACGTCCAGGACCATAACCTCTGGCTCTGGCTTCAGGGACCTGTGCGAACAAACTGCGGATCTCGGTAAATAATCCGACATAAGTAGCAGGGTTTGAACGGGGAGTTCTTCCTATAGGACTTTGATCAATACAGATGATCTTGTCAAAATTCTCCAAGCCTTCAATTTTCTTACAAGGAGCAGGTTCATCATTTGCTGTAACTCCGTTCAGGATTCGTTCGGCATTTCTTACCAAAGTATCGTTCACCAAGGTTGACTTTCCTGAACCAGAAACCCCTGTTACTGCAATAAAACACCCCACGGGAAATTCAACAGTGATATCTTTGAGATTATTGCCGGAACAACCAGACAATACAACTTTTTTACCTTTTTGCGGTTTGATCCTTTTAGCAGGTATATCTATACGTTTACGTCCTGCTAAATAATCACCTGTAAGTGAAGCGGGGTTATTTTCAAGATCTTCGACACTTCCTTGGGCTACGACTGTTCCGCCGTGTACGCCGGCACCAGGACCTATGTCCACAATACAATCTGCAGCGCGCATAGTATCTTCATCGTGTTCTACCACGATTACACTGTTACCTAAATCACGCAAATGTTTCAAAGCATCGATTAAACGGTTATTGTCACGTTGATGCAAACCTATTGACGGCTCGTCCAATGTATACATAACACCGGTAAGACCGGCGCCTATCTGACTGGCAAGTCTGATACGTTGCGCCTCTCCTCCTGATAGGGTTTCTGCTGAACGAGATAAAGTAAGATAATCAAGACCTACGTTTATTAAAAATGAAAGACGATTTTTTATCTCCTTAAGCACCCTGCTGGCAATGGCGTTCTGTTGCTCTTCAAGCTTCAATCCGTCAAAGAATGCGTAGCACTCTTTAATCGACATGTCACAAACCTCTCCTATGTTTTTGTTCCCGACAAAAACATGGCGGTATTCTTCTTTCAGTCTGGCTCCCCCGCACTCTGGACATTTAAGAGGAGTCATCAGGGTTGATATATATTCACGGACATATTCAGATTCTGTCTCATGTAATCTGCGCTCATAATTAGGGATCACGCCTTCAAATGCTTCAAATCGTTTCTCAACTTTACTGTGAGTACGAAATTCCATTGGAATGGGTTCACCGGTACCATAAAGGAATAATTCTTTCTCTTTCTTGGTAAGCTTGGAAAAAGGTTTGTGCATATCTATGTTGTAATGATTTGCCACCTGCTCCAAGTACCGAAAAAAGAACGCATAACGTCTATCCCACCCAGCAATTGCTCCGTCATAAATCGATTTTGATTCATCCGGCACAATCTTGTGCTCATCAAACACCATCATTTGACCAAGTCCGTCACATTTAGGACAGGCTCCATGCGGATTGTTGAATGAAAAATCTCGAGGCTCCAATTCCGGAATTGAATAACCGCATTCTGGACATGAATATTTTGACGAAAAAAGAAGTTCGTCTTCTTGTTTATGCTTATCCATGGGAACTGCACAACACAATCCGTCGGCATATTTCAGTGCTGTTTCTACAGAATCAGCTACACGCTGACGAATATCCTGTCTGATCTTTAAACGATCCACGACAATTTCGATGGTATGTTTGATCCTCAATCCAAGCTCAGGAGGATCCGCAAGATCACAAATTTCTCCGTCAATTCTTGCTCTTATAAATCCGTCTTTGGCCAAATCAGCAAGCAGTTGACGATATTCTCCTTTACGCCCCCGTACCACCGGAGAAAGGATCATATACTTTGCTCCTTCAGGCAAAGCCATAATCGTATCGGTTATTTCAGTTACAGTCTGAGCTCTCAGTATTGTTCCGTGTTTCGGACAACGGGCTTCACCGACTCTGGCCCACATCAAACGTAAATAATCATAAATTTCGGTAATGGTACCTACCGTAGAACGCGGATTATGTGATGTTGATTTCTGCTCTATGGAAATGGCTGGGGACAGTCCTTCTATGGAATCAACATCAGGTTTATCAGATAAAGAAAGAAATTGTCTTGCATATGATGACAAAGATTCAACGTAACGACGCTGCCCTTCAGCATATAAAGTATCAAAAGCAAGTGAAGACTTTCCAGATCCGGAAAGACCAGTGATCACCACCAAGCGGTTACGCGGCAAAGTCAAGTTAATATTTTTAAGATTATGAGTTCTAGCACCGCGAATGGTTATCTTGTCCATTTTTAAATCGCAAATTTTTACAAATCAGATTATTACTTAAATGAAAAACTAGCTTCATAGTATGTCATTGACATGACACATTTTCACTATCAGGCGGATCCCGCCTGAAGATACTTTCTTTCCATGCTATACCTGCTAGGATATTGCCACCTAAAACTTTAACCACCGAAGCTCCCGAAATCTCTTTTTTTAAAACCGTATATCGTGTGCCGGATCCGAGTTTTTAGGGTAAGCTAAAATTTAAAGATAGCATTTTTAGAACAGGATAATCACATATGGCCCGTGGCGTAAATAAAGTAATACTAATCGGTAATTTGGGTGACGAACCTACAGTCAGAACAACCAATACAGGTCGTTCCGTTGCTTCCATTTCCATGGTCACTAATGAATCCCGTCGTAACGCAGAAACCGGCGAGTATACCGAATTTGCCGAATGGAGCACTTAGA
>CABQMD010000037.1 GCA_902465145.1 uncultured Succinatimonas sp.
TGATTAGTCTGTTTAATTTAGTTTTTCCTGAACAATCTTAAAACCGCCGGTGCAGTTTTCATTCGAAATGAAATTCAAACGGTTGGTAAAGCCTTCGGGGATATCTTCCTCGTGATGTGAAACGAAAAGCACCGAGGTGTGACCGTGTTTCATGATATAGGTAATGAAAGCCTTTACCTGAGCGCGGGCAAAGCCGTCTAATCCCTGTAAAGGTTCGTCCAGGATCAAAAGCGGAGGAGTTTTTACCAAGGCTCGGATGATGAGTAGCATACGCTGCTGTCCGAAGGACAAAGCCTTAAACGAAGTATGCTCTTTATCGGCAAGTCCAGCGATCTTAAGCCAGGCGCGGGCACAGGAGAGTTCCTCATCCCCGGGGTGGTTATAAAGGCCGATGGAATCGTAAAAACCTGATAACAGTACGTTGATGGCAGGTGAACTTACGCGATAGTCAAGATGCAAGGCTCCTGACACTGCTCCGTAATATTTTTTGATATCCCAAATGCTTTCACCGTTTCCTCGTTTAAAACCGAAGACGGTAACGTCGTTTGCGTATACCAGCGGGTTATCACCGGTAATGAGCGAGAGCAGAGTTGATTTTCCTGCTCCGTTGGGGCCCATGATGTGCCAATGTTCACCTGGGTTAACCGTAAAATTGAAATGATCGAAGATCACGCGCTGGTATTCTATGTGAATGTCGCGCAGTTGTACTATGGGACCTGACGGGAGCTGCTTTAATGCAAATTTTGACGGAGTGCGCGGCGGATTTACATTCGGCATGTCCGCATATCCTAAAAGTACTTTGGCGTCGGGATCTTTTTCTATTTCCTCTCTTGACGAGAGTTTGGTAATGGCACAGTCCTGAATGATGCCCATTTTGGTAAGAGTTTCTGGGATCTCTGACGGGCGGTTGACAATCAGCACGGTAGGCGTTTTGTAGCGCAGGTGCATGTCGTTGATGAGCTGTAAAAGATTTTTGCGGGTTTGGATGTCAAGAGCATCAAAAGGAGTATCCAGAACCAAAAGATTAGGTTTTGAGCATAAAGCCTGTGCCAAAAGAGCCTTTCGTCCTTCGCCGCCTGAAAGAGTACGTAGCGGTTTATTTAAAAGTGCTCTTAAATTCATGCCGTCCATAACCTGATCATAAATTTCAGGATCGGCACTATTAAGCAGATCTGCAACGGTAATGCCTATTTCTTCCTTGGCAGTGGTCGAGTCGGAATTGCGCATGTTGTAGTCATCTTCAAAGAGTTTCATCTGCTTTTCAAAGGAGACTAAAACAGGATGATAATTTTCAGGAGCACTGCCTCCGATAAGTTCAAGCTCTCCTGCAAAGGCTCTTGCTATTGAGGTTTTCCCGCTGCCGTTACCGCCTATGAGAACGATGAGGTCGTCAGGTGCTACGGTCACTGAACCCAAGTTGGCAGTCGGTTCCTTCCCATGTAATTTCTTACTGATGCGAAAAAGTGCGTTTTCCCACGTGATGGTACGGGTGGTCATGATGTATGCCTGTGTTGTATTTAAAAATAATGAGTGATTGTAACAGGATCGCATGCATACATCTTTCATACATTCTTTTGGCATCATCTTTTGTCAAAAAGGTTGTTGCAAATTAACTTTGATCCTCTGCGCAAAAACGATTAAAAAACGTGGATCCGGTCCCGATCATGCTTTACCTTTTGTATAAGGTGAATTTTTTTGCCTGTTTTGAGGCAGCAAAAACCGAATTTAACAGACAAGGAACAGTCACAAATTACATAAGGATGTTCCATAAGGAGATCATGATATGGCAGAGCGCAACAATACTTTTGCGGTGCTTTTAAAACCCGGAGAGGAACAGCCGGCAATAGGAAGAGCCGCTCAATATGCTCATTTTGAGCCTTCCATTGAAGTTACCGCAGTACGAGTGGTAAACAATTGGAGATCCGGAGAGGAAAATGCCGTTACCAACAGGGTAAAGGCTGATTTTGAAAAATTGTGCCGCCGTTATCCTGCCATATTGAACTTTAAATTAAAGGTGATCTTTTCAAAGGATGTTCCAGAAGCCTTCGTTAAAGAATGTCATGACGGCGGATATGCTTTGGCCATAATTTCAGCCAATCGACGCAATACCATCAAAGATCTTTTTATAAGTACCATTGACAGTAGCATTATGAAGACCATCTCGATCCCTTTGATGGTGGTAAAAGACGAGCACAGTCAGAGCAAACTCGGACGCACCATCTTGCTGGCCGTGGATTTTGAGGAAAGCTCGCATCTTAAGATTTTAGATGAGAAATTGTTAGGCGCTGCGGTTAAATTTGCAGAGCATTTCAACGGCGAGGTGCATATAGTCAATTGCGTAAGTCCGGTAAATCGCGGTCTTATGGCAGGTGATACCAGTTTGTCAAAGATCATCACGGGAAGCGGAACCATGAGCCGAGTAGGAGTGCATCATCGTATCGTTGAGGAGTTTGCAGAGGAACATAATATTCCCATTGCACATACTCACGTGGTGGAAGGTCGTATCGACGAGGAGATCCCGAGACTTTGCGAACAACTCGATGCCCGCATGGTATGCATGAGTTCAAGTCCAAGATCGTCTTTCTTCGGAACGGTAAATTCTTCTGCCTGCGAACTTGTTCTGGAACAGATCCGCGGTGACGTTTTCATAGTCACTGCAGAACAGCAAGCATAAACAGCAGACAAATAAAAAGCCCTCGTAAAAAAACGAGGGCTTTTTAAATTCAGAGTCTTAAATCAGACGTTAAACAGGAATTCGAACAAATCTCCGTCCTGCACTACGTAATCTTTTCCTTCCGAGCGCAGTTTGCCTGCTTCTTTTGCTCCTACCTCACCGTTGTATTTGATGAAATCGTCGTAGGCTATGGTCTGAGCACGAATGAAACCGCGTTCAAAGTCCGAGTGGATCTTGCCTGCTGCCTGCGGTGCGGTGGCACCGACCTTGACCGTCCATGCTCTTACTTCCTTTGGACCTGCGGTGAAGAAGGTTTGTAATCCCAGCAACTGGTAACCTGCACGGATCACACGGTTAAGTCCAGGTTCGGTAATTCCCATGCTTTCCATGAATTCTTTGCGATCTTCATCGTCCATGGATGCAAGATCTGCTTCAACTGCGGCAGAAACCGGTACCACTACCGAACCTTCTTTAGCCGCTATTTCCTTTACTTCATCAAGATAAGGATTGTTTTCAAAACCGTCTTCTGAAACATTTGCAATGTACATCACCGGTTTTAAGGTCAGGAAATTGAAATTCTTAATGGCTTCGCGATCGGCTTTGGTAAATTCCACCTGACGGAGGTTTTTACCTGCTTCAAGGGCCGGTTTACATTTTTCCAAAGCAACCACCTGAGCCAAGGCTTCCTTATCACCGCCGGTGCGCGCGCGTTTGGTCAGACGTTGCAGGGCCTTGTCACAGATCTCAAGATCGCTTAAAGCAAGCTCGGTGCTGATGATCTCGATATCTTCGCGGGGATTAACCTTACCGCTGACATGGATCACGTTCTCATCGTCAAAACATCTGACTACGTGAGCAATGGCATCGGTTTCGCGTATGTTCATCAAAAACTGATTGCCAAGACCTTCGCCTTTGGATGCTCCTTTGACCAATCCTGCGATGTCGACGAATTCCATGGAAGTGGGGACTATCTTGGCAGGGTGCACAATGGCTGCAATCTTATCAAGTCGCGGATCCGGTACGGGAACTATGCCGGTATTAGGATCGATGGTACAGAAAGGGAAGTTTTCAGCAGCGATCCCGGCTTTGGTTAAAGCGTTAAAAAGTGTGGATTTGCCGACGTTCGGCAGACCTACTATGCCGCAGTTAAAACCCATGATGTCCTCTTTAATTTTTTCTTTTTGGTTGATTAGTTTTTTTGATTAGGTTTAAAGCCGTTTACGGCGCAGGTAGCCTTTTGCAGACCTGAGGTATACAACGTTTTTAAAGCCTGCAATGCACAAGAGTATGCTTCGTCTATATCCTCACGATCGTTGGGCGAGCAACGCCCGAGAACCCAGCTTATAACATCGCGTGAAGGAGGCATACCTATTCCTATGCGCAGTCTCATGAAATTCTGGTTATTACCGAGGTTCGCTCCTATGCTTTTAAGGCCGTTGTGACCTGCAAAACCGCCTCCGATTTTTAGTTTCATGTGCCCAGGCAAAAGATCCAGATCGTCATGTACGACGAGTATTTCTTCAGTGGTAATTTTAAAAAAAGTACATAAAGCGGCGACACTGCGTCCGCTTTCATTCATAAAAGTGGTCGGAAAGAGCAGTCTTACGTCGTGATTTGCAAGATTTCCGCGTGCGCTCATGCCCAAAAAACGACTTTCATTTTGCAAGGTAACATGCATGTCATCTGCAAGCAGTTGCAAAAAATCCACTCCCACGTTATGACGGGTATGTGTATATTGTGAACCCGGGTTTCCAAGCCCCACGATCAGTTTTGGTAAAACTTGGCCTTTTTCAGTCACAGATCTTTACCTCATTTTTTTGCTCGCAGGTGAGCTTACTGCAAAGTTCATTTACTGTTTTGTTATGTTGCGAAATGACAAAATCACCTGCTATCTGACATAACGGAACCAAAACAAAAGCACGTTCGTGCAAATGCGGGTGCGGCAATGTCAGTTCTTTTGTGTGCATAACCAAATCGTCAAAGGCGATCAGGTCAAGATCCAGAGTACGCGGACCGTATTTTAAGTTGCGAACGCGATGAAAATCTTGTTCCAGCTTTTGCATGCAGTGTAAAAGTGAAAGCGGATCAAGTCCGGTTTCAAGTTTACAGGCACAATTGATAAAGTCCGGCTGTTCCTTGTATCCCCAAGGTTTGGTCAGATAAAACGAAGAAAACGCCAGCATACGACAATCATCAAGTTTTCCCAAAGCCTTGATTGCTACAGTAACGTTTTCTTTGCTGTTTCCTAAATTGGATCCTATGGAAATTAGTGCAACTGACATTTTTAAGGATCCAAATGCATGGAAGCGCGCCAAGCACGGGCTCGGGCCAAACGATCTTCTCTTTCAGGATCAACGTTTTCAATAATTGTCTGTTCGCTTGGCTTGGTTTCCTGAGTCAGTACGGAAGTCTTTTCTTGTCCATTTGTTACCACAGCTGCTTTTACGTCGCGTTTTTTCTGATTCTTTGACGAACGCGATTTCCTTTCTGCCTCAAACCCAGGACTCATACTCCAAGGATCGGTATTTTCCGTATCGAAATTTGCCACGTAGCGTTCTCTTGCCAAGCGTTGTTCTTTTTTCTGCTTGGATCTTGCGGCGCTTTCGTCATAGTACGGTTGCCAGAAACGCACGAAAGGTTCAAGGTATGGTTCAAAACGCGCTCTTAACCTGAAGATATCGAATCCTCCGCGGAAGAGTTGGCGGGATGCCACTGCTTCTACCGATTGCGGATCGTCTATTTCCAAAAATTGCAATTGCAAAGACCACATGGAACGTATCGATTCTGAGATACTCATGGGAATTGCAGTTACTGCATGCTGAACTCGCAGTACTTTAGGGCATGCTATGTCGGCAAGTTCGCGCATGGAAGCTGCGTTGACCACACTGTCATTGAGATCGCTAAGCCTTAAAACTTCGCTTTGGAATTTTGCCCAGAGAATAACTGCGTATAAAAAGTGCGGCATGTTGCGTTTTTGCTCTTTGCAACGCTCGTCCGAACTCTTTAGAGCATATTCGACAAAAGAATTGAATACCGGGTTTTCAAGGTACTCATCAAGTCCCGGGAACAGGATCTCGAAAATTCCGTATTCTTTTAAGATCCTGAAGCTTTGCAAGCCGTGTCCTGTCAGAAACAGCTTGTTTACTTCCTCGAACATTCTGGCATTGGAAACCTCTTTTAAAGAGGGAGCCATACGTTTAATGGGATCTGCGGTGCGCTTTGAGATTTTAAAACCGAGTTTTGCGGCAAAACGCAAGGCTCTGATCATGCGTACGGGATCTTCTGCATAACGTTTTTCAGGATCGCCTATGATATCAATCACCTTTTCTCTCAGATCGTAAAGACCTGCGTGATAATCGATGAGTTCTCCGCGTTTTAGATCGTAATAGATGGCATTGATGGTAAAGTCGCGGCGTTCTGCGTCTTCATCCAAAGTACGGCCGTATACGTTGTCACGTACCAGCATGCCGCTTTCTGATGCTTGGTGTCTGAAAGTATTGCGATCGTTTTCCTGGTTGGCTCTGAATGTGGTTACTTCGATGATGTCACGTCCGAAAACCACGTGTACGATGCGAAAACGTCTGCCGATGATCCTTGAGTTACGGAATACGCGGCGTACCTGCTCTGGGGTCGCGTTGGTCGAAACATCAAAATCTTTGGGAGTTTCACCGCTTAACAGATCACGAATGCAACCGCCTACCAAATAAGCCTGAAAACCTGCTTTTTGCAAGCCTTCCAACACTCTTATTGCTTGTACGGAAATGTCTTTTCTTTTAATACTGTGCTGTCTGCTGTTAAGCACCAGTTTTGCTGAGCCGTTCTTTTTGACTTGGTTTTTGTTCTGTTTGAGGATCTTCTCAAGATCCGCTGCCTGGAAAGTAATTTTACTGTACCTCTACTAAATGTCTTATCAGCCGTCAGGAGAGTTTTGTCTTGTCCGGCATTAGCCAAGGTGCGGCTTAATCGAAATTAAGAAAACGCACATATAAACTGCGTGCCATTCTTTTCTACCGAATTTATCTTTTTTTTCTTTGAAAGTGCATCGGTAAGCCTGTTTTGCGGGGCATTATAACACAATAGGTAATCAGCAATTTAAAAGAGATGAAAGCAAAAACTGGCTGTTAATAGGAAGTGAAATCTGTGTTAAATCAGCAAGGGGTGCTTTGTGTTTTACGTGCTTAAAACAAACTGAAACAGAAAATGAAAAAAGGCAGGATCACCAGGATCCTGCCAACGGGTTTTATTTACTTGCGTAAATAAACTCTGGGATATCTAACTTGAGAGAACTCTCAGATTAGAATACGTAACGGGCACCGAACATGACGGAGTTGTGGCCGTCTTTATCAGTAGATTTACCGCTTGCGTCAACGAAGGTTGCATTCTTAATCTTTGAAGCATAATCGTCAGAGCCTGCATCGATGCAAGTCTCAGCCCAGATCTTGAAGTTCGGGGTGACGTTGTAGTCAGCAATCAACTGGAAGAACTTCTGATCAACATCAGCTTCATCGGTGACTTCAGCCTTGATGAAGTGATAAGAAGCACCTAAACGGATGCCATTCTCAAAGCCGTAAGTAGCAACAGTTTCCCATGCCTTTACCTTCTGTTCGACGTCGGTGTCGATATAAGTGGTCTTGGCATAAGCGTAGTTGGTGGCGACATAGAAGCCCTTACCGTTGGTGCCCCAAGCCAATGAACCGTCAACAGTCTTAAGATCATCGACATCACCAGCTACAGCTGCATCATGCTTATCCTGACCATTCAAATAGAGGTAAGCGGCGCGGACGCTGATGGGACCGAAGACAACGGCAGGAGAGGTGTAGCCAGCATAGACGGAGAAGCCTGAATCAACGTTGAATGAACCGTCGGTATCAGTCTTGTAGTCGGTTTCTGCGAACTGATAGGAAACACCGGCGTCAAAACCGAAGCCCTTCCACATATAGGAGAGGTGACCGGAGTTACGCTCGTCGTTGCCACCGAACACACCTACTTCGTCCAATACGTCAACAGCAGAAGATGCGAAGACGAAAGGATCCTTATAACGACCAGCCTGAAGCTTGCCGA
>CABQMD010000038.1 GCA_902465145.1 uncultured Succinatimonas sp.
GAACACTTGGTAATTTGTAAGACACAAGCAGATCAAAAAGAGGTAAGAAAAGGGATCCTTGCTCTCATAAGACTTAACCCCGTCTTGCGTATACGAGATCAGCGTATGAACAGGAGTGCCACCGATGATGAGGAAAGACTCAGGGGAGACGGTTCTTACGTGTTTGAAAATTTTGCAGAATCATTTAAAAACGATATGGCAATTTCCGCACCTGAAATGAAACGTAGATTGGATTGTTTGAATGATCTTTCGCAAAGATATTTAACCAACTATTCAGGTCCAGCTATTTTAAAGGACAGATCTCGTCAGACGCGTAACAATGATATTTTAGGACGTACCGTTTCAATCGAAACCCTGTCGTCTTTGCGTGAGACCATGGAAAAACCTGGGATCAACAAAGTAAAGATCCTGACAACTCTTTTAGCAGGGGTAGTGCTTTCGTCTCAAGGAGAAAGAAAGTTTAGCGTACAGGCTTCGCCAATCATTATTTTTGAAGATATAGAGGCAAGATTTCATCCGTCTTTATTACTTTCTTTTTGGTCGATAGTAAGTGCGGTTAGAGTGCAGAAAATCGTCACTACCAATTCAGGCGATTTGCTTTCGGCCATTCCTCTGCAGGCTTTGCGCAGACTTTACAGACCGTATTACGACACCAGAAGCTACAAGGCGGACGTAAAGTCGTTATCTCTTGATGATCAGAGGCGCATTGCATTTCATTTGCGAATCAACCGCCCCATGACTTTTTTTGCTCGTACGTGGCTTTTGGTTGAGGGTGAAACGGAAATTTGGGTTATTTCACAGGCCGCGGCTATTTTGGGGATCAGTTTGCAATGTGATGGGATCCGAACCGTGGAGTTTGCACAGTGCGGTTTAAATCCGATCATGAAGTTGGCAAGACAATTGGGAATTGCTTTTTTTGTCATGACCGACGGAGATGAAGCAGGGCGTTCGTATTGTGAAATCGTAAAAAAATTTGTTCCTGAAAGGCAACTGGATGCTCATTTAACCAGATTGCCTTCTGTTGATATAGAGCATTATCTTTATTGTTCTGGTTTTGAATCGGTTTTTTTAAGATGTGCCGGTATACGCGGGCCGTTGCGCAAGGGAACTACATCTGATCGAGTTATAGAACTTGCAATAAGAAAAAAAACCAAGCCGGGACTGGCAATCGAAGTTATAGAAGAAATGCGCCGTCGCGGCGCTAAAGGAGTTCCTCCGGTGATAGTGGATATGATTTATAGATTAAGAGCACTTTGTCGCGGAGATTTTCTTTAAATTATTCAATATTTTGAACCTGCTCGCGCATTTGTTCGATGAGTACTTTGAAGTCTACTGCCAAGTGCGTAAGTTCTAGAGATGAGGTTTTGGAAGCCATGGTATTGGCTTCCCGGTTGAATTCCTGCATCATGAAATCGAGGCGTTTTCCGCATAATCCCCCTTTTGCCAGAATGGAACGCGTTTGGGCAATATGGGCACGTAACCTGTCGTATTCTTCCTGAATGTCGTCACGCTCGGCCATAAGCACCACTTCCTGCTCCAGTCTTTGTTCATCAAAGTGCTCGTCAGATTTGAAACTTTGCAAATGTTTTTTGAGCCTTTCCATTTCAAGCTCGGTTAATTTTGGCAGCATTATCTCAATGCCGTTTAGACCTTTTTCAAGTTGAACAAGTCTTTCTTCAAGAGCTTTTTTCAGTTTTTCTCCTTCCTGGATCCTTGCCTGTTTTAAGAGTTTCAAAGCTTCGGCAAAAGCTTGTTTTATACATGCATCGACATCGATATTTGCTGTCTGTCCCGACTTTAAAATGCCAGGGAAGTTCAAAACATCAAGACCGGTAGGCTTTCTGAGCAGATCTTTTCCAAAAAGATCATCGATTTTTGTCAGAGTATTTTTAAGCGCGCAAAGCAAATTTTGATCTACGTTAAAGTTATTTTTATCGTTGCAGGTTACGCAGATGCTACATTCTGTTTTACCGCGAAATAATTCCTTATTAGCCATTTCCCGTAAGGACGAAGTCAATGACTGAAGGTTCGGATCGTCACTTCTTAAGTAAAATTCAAAAAAACGGTTGTTAACGCTACGCAGGTCAACGCAAATTTCAAGATCATCAAAAGAAAGCTGTGCGTGTCCTGAGCCTGTCATGCTGCTGATTTGATTCATGGTCAGATCCTTTGTTGTTTGCTGTCAGAATGCGGTTTAGTCCGAACTCTTCGTACGGTATTGGGGACAAATATATTAAAAAAATGCTGTATGATATGAAAAAATTTTGTTTGAGAGATTTGTTATGCAGGAATATCAGCGCAAATTCATCGAATTGGCACTTGAGCGCGGAGTGCTCAAATTTGGCAGCTTTATTCTCAAGTCAGGCAGAATCAGCCCGTATTTTTTTAATGCAGGTGGATTTTCTACTGGAGAAGATCTGGCAAAACTCGGCGCCTGTTATGCGCATGCTTTGATCGATGCCGGCATTGATTTTGACGTTCTTTTCGGCCCGGCTTACAAAGGTATTCCTTTGGCCTGTGCTACGGCCATGGCATTGAGCCTTGATCATAACCGCAACGTTCCTTGGTGCTTTAATCGTAAAGAGAAAAAAGATCACGGCGAAGGCGGAAATTTAGTCGGATCGGATCTTAAGGGCAGAGTGCTTTTGATAGATGATGTGATCACCGCAGGTACTGCCATACGTGAATCTGCCGAGATCATCAGAACAAACGGAGCAGAGTTCACTGCGGCACTTATTGCTTTAAACCGTAAGGAAAAAGGGCGCGGAGAGAAAAGTGCCATTGCCGAGGCTGAAGAAGAACTCGGTATCAAGGTGATCTCTATTGTATCCTTTGACGATCTTTTAGAATATGTGAAGAAAGATCCCAAGCTTTCTGAGCATATAGAAGCGATGCAACAGTATCGCGAACAATACGGAGTTTGATCGTTTTTTATTTTTCTAGGGAGGAACGCAAAAGTTCCTCCTCATTTGTGGCTTTGTGCTGTTCCAATGCAAAACGCATGCTGAAAGTACACCCGCAGTAGCGTTGATTGTAGAAGCCTATTTCTTTTACCAATTCATAACGTCTTCCCACCAGCCCTTGTTTTCTCCAGTCGGTATCCCAATATACAGAACCCGGTACACATTGCTCGGCTCGGTATCCTGCTTTGTCAACTTGGGCTTTGCTTTTCCATCTTGAGGTTGCAAGCGTGGTGGTAAAAACTTTGATCCCGCGCGATAAGGCAAATTCTGCCGTAACTTTGAGTCTCAAAAAAAAGCATTCGTCACAACGTGCGCCGCGTTCAGGACTGTCTTCTAATCCTTTTATGCATGAGAACCATTCTTTAACACAGTAATCGCCGACAACAGCCTCAAGATTCAGAAGCTTTGCCAGATGCAACCATTCATCACGACGTTTTTCATATTCCTTTGGAGGATGAATGTTGGGATTGAAGAAAAACAGTACGGGTTTTATTCCGTGATAAATCATGCATTCCAACACGGCAGTCGAGCAAGGAGCACAACAACAATGCAATACGGGGTGTTTTTCTTCCAAGGGAACATCGAGGTTGGTTCTGGGAGTGGAAAGACCGTAGTTTTGGGGAAGTGTGAAATCCATACTATAATTCTGCGCTGTTTTGAGTTTTTTAGTGAAACGGCAGTATACCGCGTATTTTATTGGGCAAATCTGAAAATGCCAAACAATCTGTTCTTAGATACGGTTATTTGATGCCCGAACAAGATGCACGCAAGCAAATCGGTAAGTCGCATGTGGTTTTCTCTAGTAGTAATAATTTCTGCTTTAAGTTGCGCAGTGTGGGCTGCGGTATCAGATTCAACACCCAGGGTACTCATGCCTCAGCTTGCCGGCATAGTTGCTTGTGCAGGAGCTCTGCTGGTATGGATCTTCTTTGAGCTTAACCGCCGTATCCTGAGATTTTTCCTGATGCTGGCTGTTCTGTATTCGTCAGTTCCCTTAATCAGGCTTTGTATCGGCTCTGCGTTGAGACCTGTTGAATTTCTGGTAAGCCTTGAATCTGCAGCGGCTGCATTCGTACCAATTATGTTTTTTTGGTTCCTTGCAGGACAAACCAAGAAGAGCTGGATTAGAAAGTTAAGCTGCGCTTTTGTTTATGTGCTGACGATGGCATTGGTAGTTTTCCCTGGTTCGCTTTGGGCATACTTCATTGCCATGAAACAATTGCTTACTTCCGATATTATCTTGGCTTTGGCGCAGACCAATTCCGATGAAAGTAAAGAATATTTTCAGGCCCATGCCGATTTTAAATGGGCTTTGGCAGCGCTTTTTACACTGGCGCTTGCAGTGTTCTTCGTGTGGCTGCTACGAAAAAGCGGAGTGGGAACGTGCCGCAGATTCAAAGGACGCTTTGAATGCGGGATCATGTTGTTTGTGTTAAGTCTTTATGAACTTTTCAATGTTTTGCCTTCTGTGCCTTATCTTGCCACGTCCGTTTTAAAAGTTACTGGGACTCAGCTTAAGCAATATGAGCATTATGCAAAGCGTAGCGGGGATCGGGCTGCAAGGCTTGCCAAAATAGGCGGGATTACTTGTAAGAAAGGTCACGCCGGAATTTATCTTTTGGTTATCGGTGAATCGGCAAATCGTGATCATATGCAACTGTACGGTTACGCAAGAGAAAATACCCCTTTTATGTCTTCGCTTAAACAGGATGGAAACACTTTTTACTTTGATAAGGCTTACTCAAGTTTCCCTCAAACCGTTCCGGCACTGACTTATGCTCTTACAGGTAAAAACCAATACAACGGTGCTGATCTTTTAGACTCTTTTTCCTTAATTGAGATTGCAAGGAAGGCCGGATTTGAGATCTACTGGCTGTCGAATCAGCGCAAAATAGGTGTTTACGAGACTCCGATTTCGGTAATTGCCTCAGCTGCTGATCACGAAATTTGGTTAAACAATACTGCAAAGATGTACAGTCTTTTTCTAGACGGTGAGCTGGTTGACCGTTTCCCAGATCTTGCAGATAAAGACAATGCTTTGATAGTTGTACATCTGATGGGCAGTCACGAGCGCTACGCCGAACGTACACCTGATAAATTCAAAGTTTACTCAGGAGCAAAAGATCCTCGTACAGACGAATATGATGCGAGCATTTTATATACTGACGAAAATCTGCGCAGGCTTTATCAGAAGGTCTCCGCACATCCCCGTTTTCAGGCAATGGTATATTTTTCCGATCATGGCGAGGATCTGGATACTCTTTTTGATCACAACCCGGCGCAGTTTACCTTCCCCATGGTCCGTATTCCGTTGATGATTAAAGTATCCGATGCATATGCACTGGTAAACAAGGATGTTACTCAGTCTCTTCGGGCTCATCGTAAAAGTTTATGGACAAACGATCTGCTTTTTGATCTTATGTGCGGAATGATGGGGATTGCGGGCATGCCGCAGTATCGTGCTGCTTTTGATCTTTCTTCTCCTTCGTACAGATTGAACGGAGAGCTTGGAACGACCATGCACGGAAAAGTAAAGGTTATGAGTGATCCTCATTTTAACCATTGAAAAACTGTAGCTGGAAAAAAGCAAAAAAATCGGATTTTTGCTTGATCGTAAGTCAAGAAAGTGTAAAATACACGCACGTTTTACCGACCGAGGATAAAAAGGTTCTGGTAAAAGCCAGCCCTACATCTTAAAGATGCGGCTGAGGAAACTCCCTCTGATCTTGAGGGAATTGTTGATAAAGCGGCACCTCCTCTTGTAAGGTTACAGGAAGGCGGGTGTACGCATGTTCTTTTTATATGGAGTCTGCAATGCAGAATCAGAGAATTAGGATCCGTCTTAAGGCCTACGATCACAGATTAATCGACCACTCGACCGCTGAGATCGTTGAAACCGCCAAACGTACCGGTGCTCAGGTACGCGGACCGATCCCGCTCCCCACTCGTAAGGAGCGCTACACCGTCCTTATTTCCCCGCACGTTAACAAAGATGCCCGTGACCAGTACGAAATCCGTACTCACAAGCGTCTCGTTGACATCGTGGAGCCGACCGAGAAGACCGTTGACGCCCTTATGCGTCTGGACCTCGCCGCCGGTGTAGATGTGCAGATCAGCCTTCGCTAACAGATAGGGGAATAATACAATGTCAATCGGTTTAATCGGCCGCAAACTTGGTATGACCCGTGTGTTCAACGAGAACGGCAAATCTGTTCCGGTGACCGTCATTCAGGTTGAGGCAAACCGCGTTACTCAGATAAAGAACGCAGAAACTGATGGCTATACTGCCATTCAGGTAACCACCGGCGAGCGTAAAGCCAGCCGTATGACCAAGGCTGAGATCGGCCATTTTGCCAAGTCTGGCGTTGCTGCCGGCAGAGGCTTGTGGGAGTTCCGTCTTGAGCCTTCCGAGCTCGAAGCCTATCAGTTAGGTTCCGAAATCAAAGTTGACGCCTTCAAGGATGTCAAGAAAGTTGATGTTACTGGCCAGTCCAAAGGTAAGGGCACTGCTGGTACCATCAAGCGCTATCACTTCCTGCATCAGGATTACACTCACGGTAATTCCCGTTCGCACCGTGTTCCCGGCTCTACCGGTCAGAATCAGACCCCCGGTCGCGTGTTCAAGGGTAAGAAGATGGTAGGTCATATGGGTAGCGAAAGAGTTACTGTTATGGATCTTGAGCTGGTTCGTATTGACTCCGAGCGCAACTTACTTCTCGTTAAGGGTGCTGTACCCGGTGCCAATAACGGCGACGTAATCGTAAGGCCAAGTGTCAAAGCTTAACCCGAGGTATAGAAAATCATGGAATTAAAGATGATTGGCGCTGACAAGCCGCTGGAAGTGTCAGACACCACCTTCGGTCGTGAGTTCAATGAGCCGTTAGTTCATCAGGTAGTAGTTTCCTATCTGAGCACTGCCCGTGCCGGCACTAAGGCTCAGAAGACCCGTTCCGAAGTCTCCGGCGGCGGCAAAAAACCGTTCCGTCAGAAGGGAACCGGTCGCGCCCGTGCAGGTTCATCCCGTTCTCCTTTGTGGAGAGCCGGTGGCAAGATTTTTGCTGCCAAGCCTCAGGACTGGACCCAGAAGATCAACCGCAAGATGTATCGTGTTGCCATGCGCAGCATTCTTTCCGAGCTCGTCCGTCAGGACCGTTTGGTTGTCGTAGACAATTTCTCTGTGGAAGATTGCAAGACCAAAACTCTGGTTGCCAAGCTCAAGAGCATGGATCTTAAGCAGGCTCTGATTGTTACCGACGCTTTTGACGAGAATCTCGTTCTTGCGTCCCGCAATCTTTACAAGGTAGACGTCTGCCAGCCGGGAACTTCCGAGTTCAACCCCGTCAACCTGATTGATTACGACAAGGTGGTTATGACTTCCGCCGCTGTCAAGAAGGTAGAGGAGATCCTGAAATGATTTCTGACGCACGTTTACTTAAAATTATCGTTGCTCCGGTAGTCACCGAAAAGAGCACTGCAGTAGCTTCCAAGGGCACTTATGTGTTCAAAGTTGCAAGCGATGCTACCAAAGAAGAGATCAAGGCCGCTGTTGAGAAGCTCTTCAACGTTACCGTCTCCAACGTCCGTACTCTGAATGTGCAGGGTAAATCCCGTCGCACCGTTCACGGCATCGGCAAGCGTTCTGACTGGAAGAAAGCTTATGTAACTCTTCCTGAGGGAACCAATATCGACGTCACGACTGCTGCACAGCAGGCTGATAAGGAGAGCAAATAATG
>CABQMD010000039.1 GCA_902465145.1 uncultured Succinatimonas sp.
AGGACAGACACCGTCACAACTTACGGAAGATCTTGGCAACTACTATATCCATCACGGACGTTTTCTCAGCGGACAGTGCTTATGTCTGGTGCATTACGCCAACGATGAAATCAAAGAGCTTGTAAACACTCTGCTTAAGGATTACCACCGTCTGCATGCTGCCATGGGTTTTTTTGACGATCAGTTATTCGGGATCTCCCACGGTTTTTTTGCTGCATCACATCATTCCCTTTTTTTAAAATCCGACGCACATCTTCCTGAGCACATGCGTAGCCTGCCGCTTTTCATAGTCGGCAGCGGTCCTTCTTTGGACAATGACATAGCTTTTTTACGCGCTCATCAGGATCAGGCAGTGATCATGGCTTGCGGAACTGCATTGGACACACTCTATCATGCCGGGATCAAACCAGATTTTTACGCCTGTACCGAGCGTACTCCGGAAATAGCCCAGACGCTGGACGCCATTCCTGATCAAGATTTTATACATTCTCTTACTTTAATCGCAGGAGACGTGGTTCATCCCGATACTCAAAAACATTTCAAGCATACGGCTATCTTCGGAAAACCCGACGAAGCATTTTTTTGGCTTACGCAATCTCACGGTTTTTTAAAGAAAATACGTGTCGTAAACGTCATGAACCCTATTGTAGGCAACCTCGGAGTATCGGCTGCTTTAGGTCTTGGTTTTGATCATATTTACCTCTTTGGTCTTGATAACGGCAAACCTCTTGCTTGTAACAACATGCATTCACAATTTACAGCTACCTATAAAGAGCACGGGATCAAAGACAATGACGGCAATTACAATCTGAAAAAAGGGCTCATGCTTCCTGGAAATTTCGGCGGGAAAGTTGCCTCAAATTATATTTTTTCACTGGCAAACCGTCATATGGAACTAGTAATAGGGTTATATAAAAAAAATAATCCGAATCTTCAGGTATACAACTGCTCAGGGGGAGCAAAAATTGAAGGAGCTAAAACGCAACACTCAGAAAAGCTCGCATTTGCTCACTGCCCTTGTGTCGATAAACAGGCGCTTATGGATTTTATCCATAAAAACATGAGTCTTGATTTGTCGCTCAATGAAGAAGACTGTAAAACTTGGTGTTCGCCGCTGTTTTTTGAAAAAGCCTGCAACGAACTGTCACAACTTTGGAATGATTGTCCTGCATCAAGAGTAGAGTTTGTCAAACAGCTTGAAAAGTCTTCAGAACTTCTGTGGACACTATCATCAAACCTTCAAACCAGATTTGCTTCCTGTATGCTTGAAGGCACGGTACAAACCATCTTCATCATGGCATTAAACGCACTCTATCATCTGGGCAACGAAGAGCAGGCTGTTTTGACTGCCTTTAAAACCGTCAAATGCTGTAAAAACTTTTTAAACGATGCCAAAAAGCTATTCAGGCTGTTACCAAATTATATTTTAGGGGAACATCGTGCTCTGCTGCACGGACGTCTCGGGTTTGATCACGACGACAGCAAAGCGCCTCCGCTTCCTCCTCAACGCCCCTTTTACCCGCGAACACCGCATGATCAATGTAAAGTGTTTAAACAACGCTATTCATGATCACAAGGCTTTGGCAAAAGCTTCAAAAAGCAGATAAGAGCGCATGTCGTTACGAGAGAAAAACTCAGGGTGCCACTGCCCCCCGAGTTCAAACCCTCCGTTTTTAACCCTTGCCGCCTCCACTATACCGTCTTCTGAGACGGCTTCCGACTCAAGGCAGTGGGACAAAACTTTAATACCCTGATGATGATAACTGTTAACCTGAAGTTCTTCTTTTCCAAAAATGTTAAAAAGCATTCCGCCAGAACTAAGTTTCACCTCATGTACGGATCTGTCGTAAGGAGGTTTCATGCAATGACTGATCTTTGAATTTCTTTGCGACGGCAGATCCTGAAAAAGACTTCCGCCGGTAGCTACATTTAAAATTTGCAAGCCACGGCATATTCCCAAAAAAGGAAGTCCCTGCTTAATTGCTTTTTTCAAAAGATAACTTTCCTGTGCATCGCGTTTTGGACAAACCTCGCCGCATGTACCAAGCCTTCTCTCACCGTATAGATCAGGTGACAGATCCTGTCCTCCGGTAAACAAAAGGCCGTCAACTTTCTCCAATACGGCATCAAGCACGCTGACGTCATCGCACAAAGGCAACATCACCGGTAAAACTCCAGTGCTGACAAGACCTTCTAAATATCCAGGCAACATCCACAGGCTCTGTTTCTCATCATCCCAAAGCGGCAATACGCCAACGATTTTCATACACTCACTCCAGATACTTAATCAGAAGGAAGTTTAAGCCAGAAAAGTTCTCTGACTGTATTTGCACCGTTTTTTTACTTTATGTCCTAAAAAAGCACGAAGTCCGGAAGATCTCCGGGCTTTGCACTATTTATTATTATCCTGTTTTTTATTTTTCAAAAGCTTGGGTTTGCTCTTTAACACCAATCCCTCCCCCTTGCGTTTGGCTTCTGCTACTGCCCGCTCCTGTTTGCGCGTAGCCTTGGCATCGGCCCTTGCCCACATACGCTCGTCTGCAGACTGCTTTTTATCAGCACGCATCTGCGACTGCGTTCTGCGTACCTGAGCAGGCTTTTGCTCAGCATAGGGATTTACACCGTCTTTAAACTCCACCAGAATAGGCGTTCCCATGATCTTAAGCGCATCGCGATAGCTGTTGACTATATAACGCTTATAAGAGGCAGGAAGCTTGGAGGTCTTGTTGCCGTGAATAATGATGCGCGGAGGATTGTAGCCACCTGCATGAGCGTACTTCAATTTGATGCGACGGCCGCCTGCCACCGGAGGTTCGTGCTCTTCACAAGCTCTGCGCAGAATACGATTCAATTCAGATGAAGAATGACGTCTGGTTGCACAGGCATAGGCTTCATCTATGGATTCAAAAAGATTACCCACGCCGGTTCCGTGCAAAGCTGAAATAAAATGTACACGCGCAAAATCGACAAAACCAAGACGACTGTTGAGCTCTTCTTTGATCTCATCTTTTACCGAAACGTCAAGCCCATCCCATTTGTTAACTGCAACTACCAAAGAGCGGCCTGAGTCAATAATGAAACTTAAAAGCGAAAGATCCTGATCGGTAATATGAGAACGGGCATCTATAACCAATAAAGCCACATTGCAATCTTCAATGGCCTTTAACGTCTTAACTATGGAAAACTTCTCAATGGATTCGTGTACCTTGCGACGCTTGCGCACGCCGGCAGTATCGATAACGATGTATTTGTGATCGCCGCGCTCAAGCGGGATATAGATGGAATCGCGGGTAGTTCCGGGAAAATCGGCCACAATCACACGCTCTTCTCCGAGCAACCTGTTGGTAAGCGTGGATTTGCCTACATTCGGTTTACCCACGATGGCAAACTTAACCGGCAGATCGGCAAAAGGCTGATCTTTTACTTCGCGATCCTCGTTACCGTCTGGTTCCTGAGCATGCAAACGCGCTCTGCTCTGCTCGCGAAATTCATGCCAGTCAAATCCGCCGCCCTGTGCATCCATGGGCACGTTATCCAAAAATTCGTAACCTTCTTCCCATTCGGATCTCGGTTTGGCAAAAGGAGATGCGTTTTCCTCTTCTTCTTTGCGTTGCATCGCAAGATCAGAATCCAAAGGACCGTCCTCGCGCAATACCGGAGCAAGCACTTCCTCAAGTAAAACCGTCACGCCGCGACCGTGAACTACGGCAGTCTGATATACCTCTCCCAATCCCAAAGCATAAAACTCTGCTCCGGCAGTTTCAGGATCCAGACCGTCAACTTTATTAGCCACCACCGCACATTTTTTTCCAGAGCGTCTGATGTAATCGGCAACCTGATGATCTCCTGGCATGATCCCGGCTCGGGCATCAACCATGTAAAGAACCAGATCACACTCGTCAATAGCCTGCAAAGCCTGACTGGTCATGCGTTTGGTAAGTTCCTCCGGTTGATCGGTATTGTCCTCGGCTATACCGCCGGTGTCGATGAGTACGTACTCACGTCCGTCAAACATCGCACGTCCGTACTTTCTGTCACGGGTAAGTCCCGGAAAATCCGCCACCAAGGCATCCCGAGTCTTGGTTAAACGGTTAAAAAGGGTGGATTTGCCTACATTCGGGCATCCGACCAGTGCTACTACTTTCATAAACAATCCTGAGGAAACTTTAAAACGACGATGATGTGGAAATGCGCTTTAGAACTTTCAAAGCGGGAAATTTTAGCATATTTTAGCCTTTTTCAACTTGAAGTTACTGCTTTAACCTAAGGAACAGGCAGAGGATCAGCGGACAAAAAAAGTCCCGCCTTTTAAACGGGACTAAATTTAAGCAAAGAAACGCTAAGAAGCTTTAATACAGTCCGAAGCCTGAAGCTTTTTCAGAGGAATCCTCTGAACTAGGCTTTGAAACCGATTCAGTCTGCTGCTCTTGTTCTTGTTTGGATCCGTCAGCATCGCTGTCTGATTTTACTCCGGGCATCAAACCGAAGCCTGAAATTGCTTCACGGTGTTCCTTTTCAGCCTGTTCACGAGCTTTAAGGTAAGCTGCACGCTGACGTTCATATTCGGCCCTTTCACGTTGATAGCGGGCCATTTGTGCTGCAGCCTTGCGCTGGCGCTCTTCCATTTCGTTGACCATGCGCTGTGCAGCGGCACGACGTTCCATCAATTGCTCATGAGTGATCCCGCCTGCGCTGTAGCTGTCATATGCAGCCAAAGACACTCCGGCACTTCCTGAGGCCAACTCGCTTTCTTGCAAAGCAAGTTTGGCAGAAGCTGCCGACTGCTGATAACGCAAAAGCTCAAGCCTTCCGCCTGAAGTTTGCACCAGTACGCCCTGAGAGGTCACCACCGGAGCCGTATATACCGGCGTATCGTCGGTATCGTCCATAAAGGCGATACGTCCGTCTGATAAGGCAATGAAATAAACATAACCTTCAAAATCGGCAACCACCGCGTAATTACCGTAAATTACCGGAGCGCTGACATTGCGGTTTAAAAGACGGCTGTTTTCCCATATTTCATGTCCGTCGATACGGCTTATGCACCAAATGCGCCCGTTGTCACCTGTTATAACAAAGCAGTCGTCATCAAAAGCAATATTGCGTGAACTGCGATAAGAAAGACGGTTTAACAAGCGCTTTTCTTTAAACGAATACCAGGCAAATCCAGAGTTATAGGCAGTTGAATAAAGATTTCCGTCCAAAAGCAAAGGTGATGAAGACACGTCGGCTACTCTGTCCAAATCATTGCTTCCTGTAGGATTGCCGATCATGAGACTATTGACCGTAGCACCGTTTTGCTGATCAACGATCATCACGCGTCCTGCTGAAGTACCCATGAGTATAAAATCGCCTGCTACCACAGGTCGTGCCTGAGAGCGCAATTTCAATCCGTTGGATGTGGTTCCTGTCTGCCAGAGTTTTTTCCCGCTTAAAGTGTCGTAAGCGGTAAGTATGCCGCGAGAATTCAACACAAACAGTTTGGTTGCATCATCTGAAAACGCAGGAGCAGTCAGGATCTCGGCACTTAAATAATCTTTCCACTCAAGCTTGCCGTTTTGAACATTCATGACATAGATCCAGCCGTTTTCAGTGCCGGCAGCCACATGACTGCCTCCGGCACTCACTCCGCCAGAAACTCTTGCCGAATCCTCATCGTCATTTTCGTCCTCATCCGACAGATCCGTAGTCCAACGACGTTCTCCTGATGCGAGATCATAAGCACTGACATCCCCAGAACGTGAAGCGGCAAAAACCAAATTTCCCTGCACCGCAGGTCCTAATTTTGAATATTTACCGTCGGTACCGCCGACGCCGTGCGACCAAATCTCCTGCACATCTATGCTGTTGCTTATCTCCAAAGTCTCGGCAGGCTCGGCCAAATCCTTGTTGCCAGAGCAACCGTACAGCGCAAAAAACGCAGGAAGCAGCAACACCAAAGAGCGTTTTAACATGTTCTTACTCCGCAAATTAAAACCGGAATTTATTGCGTAAACCTTATCACGTCGTAAAGGCAAAAAAAAGGCGGCTAATGCCGCCTTCTTATTTTACTTTGCCAAAGAACCGTCAGTTTCGGCTCGCTGCAAGGAAAGATTATGCTCTCTTGCTTCTTCAAAAGCCGGACGATCACCTTCTTTGGCCACGTCATCAAGTTTCATGGCCAAAAGCGGATTTATTTGTACTTTTTTATCCTCGCAAAGTTTCAAAGCTTCACGATAAGCATCGCGCGCAGCATTACGATCACCTTTTGCCAGCAGTACGTCACCCTTTATTTCGGCTTTTTCAACGGCATAAGCATCAGAACTTATCCCGTCCAAAGTCCTGACGGCGTCATCATACTGCTTAAGCTGAGTCTGAATGCGGGCCTTACTCAAAGAAGCGGCGGGGATCACCAGTTTTCCTCCGTTCTTTACGGCAAAATCAACATGATTCAATGCCTGCTCAAACTGTTCATTAGAGCTCTCGTAGGCTGCCAAATCCAAAGCCAGCAAGGCTCCGTAAATATCCTGATGCTCTTTAAGATATGCCTCCGCATCCTTTTGAGTATCTTTAGGAGACACAGAAAGTTTGTACTGCATCTGATAAAGCGCATAGGCCTGCTGCTGAGACTTCTCAAGCGTATAAGCCTGATACTGTCTAAAGCCGATAAGACCGCCCAAGGCTATCACTATGCCTAAGGCAATGGGCTTCCAGTTCTCATGCCACCATTTACGTACTACTTGCTCTCTCTCGTGATCGTCGGTTAAAACATCCATGTCTTTTCCACCTATATTTCCAGGATCTTGCGCAAAGCCTCGGGAGCGTCGCAAAGAGCATACTCGCTTTGAGCACTGTCTTTGTTGCGCAGATCCTTAATGGTAACAGAACCGCGTGCGATTTCGTCATTTCCCAAAATTACCGCAGCACGGGCACCGGTTTTGTCGGCACGCTTGAACTGACGTTTGAAATTGCCGCCGCCGCAGTGAGTCATGATCCTTACCCCAGGAAGTGCTTTTCTTAAAAAAGACGCGGTTTTGGCTTCATGCAGTTCGATGTCATCACCTGAACCCAACACATAAACATCGACGCTACTCTTGGGGGTTATTTTCCCCAAAGTCTGCAACAACAGTATGAGTCTTTCCATGCCGAGACCAAAGCCCACTGCACAGGTAGGGGTACCGCCTAATTGCTCCACAAGACCGTCATAACGACCGCCTCCGCATACAGTACCCTGAGCTCCCAACGCATCGGTAACCCATTCGAATACGGTAAGGTTGTAATAGTCAAGACCGCGTACCAAACGAGGATTTATTTCATATGCTATACCTTCGGCATCCAAAAGCGCACGCAACTTGGCAAAATGCTCTTTGGTTTCATCGCCGAAATGATCTGCAAGTTTCGGAGCACTCTTTAAAAGCTCTCCTACTTTTTCATCCTTGGTATCAAGCACTCTTAAAGGATTGGTGTGAGTGCGGCGTTTTGAATCCTCATCAAGCTCGTCAAAGTGAGCTTCGAGAAATTTCACCAGACTTTCTCTATAAGCAGCGCGCTCCTGTGCAGATCCCAAAGAATTTAACTGCAGTTTTACCTGATCCTGAATTCCGAAACGTTTCCACAACTCATAGGTCATGATGATAAGTTCTGCATCAA
>CABQMD010000040.1 GCA_902465145.1 uncultured Succinatimonas sp.
AAGCTCCCAATAATCTTTCCATCAGTTCTCCCTGAAATCCCTTTCCGTGCAGAGGTGATATCGGCAAAGCAATTTTGGCAAATGACGCAAGATCGCTTAAACTCTTTCCCATTATTGATAATAATCTTTCTTTTAACTGTTCCGTATTTTCAGGAGGACAGGCCTGATATCCTTCACTACGTTTCATTTTCTTTTGCCGATTTTTTCACTAATAAACACCGCTTTTACCACACTTTGCACAGTAACCGTATTTCAACCCTCAAGGCTTATGCGTTAACTGTGAGATAATGGAACAAGGTATGCCACAAGGCATTAAAGAAAGATTTTAAAAGATATTTTCTGTGATAGACAAAGACGGATACAGGTCGAATGTCGGCATTGTGATCTGCAACCACAAAGGTCAATTGCTATGGGCCCGCAGAATACGTCAAAACTCCTGGCAATTTCCCCAAGGAGGAATAGACGCAGGCGAAATTCCAGCCGAAGCCATGTATCGCGAACTCTACGAAGAACTGGGTTTGCGTCGTGACGAGGTAAGACTGTTGCGTACCTCTAAAACATGGGTACGTTACAAACTGCCAAAAAGATTAGTACGTTGGGATGAAAAACCATTGTGCATTGGGCAAAAACAAAAATGGTTTTTGCTGATGATCCTCAAGGACAGACAAAAACATATCGAATTCGATCGTCGGGGACACCCCGAATTTGACGGATGGCGCTGGGTTTCCTACTGGTACCCAGTTCGTCAGGTAGTAGCTTTCAAACAGGATGTTTACCGCAGGGTATTATCAGAGTTTGCACCTACAGTGCTGACTTTGAACCAAGGCGGTGAACGCCGCAAAAAACGCGGAGGATAATATGGACGATCGTCAGAGCAAAATGCTGCTGGCTTTAAGGCAAATTACCGAAAACGTCTCGGCGCAAAGTTCGCTTAACGAGGCCATAGCACTTTTGGTAGTAAGTATCAGAAATGCTACTGGGGCTGATTGTTGTTCACTTTATCTGATAGATGAATTGGGCGAATATCTGACGCTTGCCGGAACTGACGGATTAGATAAAAAAGCCGTGGGAAAAGCCAGATTACGCTTAGGCGAAGGATTGGTAGGATCTGTTGGTCAGAAACAGGAATTGCTGGACTTGGCAGATGCTCCGTCCGATCCCAAATTTAAATACCTGCCTGAAGTCGGCGAAGACAAATTTTTCTCATTTCTCGGAGTTCCCATTATCTATCAGGGAGAACTTCTTGGAGTTTTGGTAATTCAAAGCAGGGAAAAACGTCAGTTCGGTGCCGTTGAAGAATCATTTCTGGTCACTCTGAGTGCACAAATGTCTTCAATCATCGCCGTATCCAGAGCTTCCAAAGAAGAGGATACTGGGTGCGTGCGCCGCTACCGCGGCGAGCAAGGTACCGGAGGCATTGCCATAGCCAAAGCAGTTGTGTGGCAACCGGACGTATTACTCTCTGACGTCACCATTCAACATACTAATGAGCCTTACGTGCAACAAGAACTGTTCCACCAAACGGTATTTCAACTCCAAACAGAAATGGATCTTAATACCCTGCACATGAACGAAAGCGGACAAAAGGAAGCTGCCTTCGGATACATGTCTGGCTACGGCAGTTTGCTTGATGATCCTACCTTTCAGGACGAAGTAGATACGGAAATTCTGGCCAACGGTATGACCGCATCTTCTGCGGTAAAAATTGTTGCTGAAAGACGTCTTGCCGATCTCGAAGGAGAAGACGATCACGATCGTTATCTTGATCTGCGAGATCTTAGCGAGATCATTCTTTCAAGACTCATGAACTTTACCTCGCACACTTCAGAACTTTCAGAAGAAGTGATCTTGGTCGTACGCAACTTGCCTGCAGCCATGGTTGCGGAATTCAAACGCTACCGCGTCTGCGGCTTTGTCTCCATGGACAGTGCCTCAAATTCCCATACTGCGGTATTAGCCAGAGATTTGGGGATCCCGTCGGTATCAGGATTATTTTTTGATATCAACAGTATTAACGGTCGTGATGTCATTGTGGACGGATTGAATGCAGAAGTGCTGGTAGATCCGTCTCAAAGCGTGGTTTCCGAATATCGTCAGCTGATGACGCTTGACCGAGAACAGGAAGATCTGTTTTCAAAAGAAAAATTCGAAAAAGGCATCACACTTGACGGTCAACGCATTGAAATCAAATTAAATGCAGGACTAAGTCAGGAAGAAATGACCAATCTCCCAGAACAAACCGACGGAGTCGGTCTGTACCGCACCGAGATATCCTTCATGCTGTGCAAATCTTTCCCCAGCGAAGCTCAACAATGTCAATGGTACAGTTCCATACTCAAACAGTTCAAAGGTAAAAGCGTTACCATGCGAACTCTGGACGTAGGCGGAGACAAGTCATTGTCTTATCTTCCCATTGAGGAATCCAATCCTTTGTTGGGATGGCGCGGGGTCAGGATCACCGTAGATCAGCCTCAGATCCTAAAAACCCAATTGCGCGCAATGATTTTAGCCAATAAAGATCACGGAAATCTTGAAATCATGCTTCCGATGGTTTCAAGACTCTCTGAGGTCAATACCGTTAAAAAAATTCTAAAAGATGCAGTGCGCGAAATCTCCGAACTGTCTCAAAGAGATATTCCCATGCCTAAATTCGGAGTTATGCTTGAAGTTCCGTCTGTAGTCTACATGATGGACGAACTCATAAAAGAGGTGGATTTCTTCTCCATAGGATCCAACGATCTCATTCAATATCTGTTAGCCGTAGATCGCGGCAATCCGAAAGTAGCAAGATTCCTCGATACCTTCCATCCTGCAGTCATTCGTTGCCTGTATTATTTGTGTGAAAAAGCAGGACAGGCTCACAAACCAATAGCAGTATGCGGAGAAATCGCTGCCAACCCTTTAGGCGCTCTTATGCTACTGTCTTTAGGCTATACCGAACTGTCGATGAACTACTCAGAACTTTCCCGTATAGGTTACCTAGTACGACGAGTAAACTTTAAAGATTTACTTGAAATAGGGAAAAAAGCACTCAAACTGCCGCATTCTGAGGAAATCAGGCAACTTTATATCGATTATGCAATTGCTGCAGGCCTTGACAAGGTTGTTGCGCAAAATTTAGTCAAACGTCCTGCGGACAAGACTGCAAACTGATGAAGGAATCAACAAAATGCGCGTTTACCTGAATCTATTAGACAAGATCATGAAAGAAGGATGCAATCGCGATGATCGTACCGGCACCGGCACCCGCTCCATTTTCGGAACCCAGATGCGTTTTAACCTTGCGGAGGGATTTCCTCTGCTCACCACCAAAAAAGTTCATTTAAAATCAATCATTCATGAACTGCTGTGGTTTATTTCAGGTTCTACTAATATCCGTTATCTGCAGGACAACGGAATCAGGATTTGGAATGAATGGGCCGATGAAAATGGCGATTTGGGACCTGTATACGGCAAACAGTGGCGTGATTGGGTTACACCTGACGGCAGACATATCGATCAGTTAAAAAATGCCGTTGAAATGATTAAACATCATCCTGAATCCCGCCGCATCATTGTATGCGCATGGAATCCTTCAGATGTGGATAAAATGGCTCTGCCTCCTTGCCACACTCTTTATCAGTTTTATGTTGCTGACGGCAAACTCTCCTGCCAACTTTACCAGCGCAGTTGCGACATGTTTTTAGGCGTACCGTTCAACATTGCAAGCTACTCGCTGCTGACTTTGATGACTGCAGCCGTTTGCGGTTTAAAACCAGGTGATTTTGTCTGGAGCGGCGGTGACACGCATATCTACAAAAACCATTTTGAACAGGTAAAACTGCAACTACGTCGCACCCCCCGTCCTTTACCTCACATGATCCTAAAACGTATTCCGTCATCGTTATTTGATTTTCATTACGATGATTTTGAGCTTGAAGGATACGATCCTTATCCTGCAATCAAGGCACAGGTATCGGTTTGATTGAGGATAAATACCAAATGGAAATTTCTGGAAAAATAAAATGGGAATCCCGTCGCGGAATGCGAGAAATCGACCTTATGCTCCTGCCTTTCGTAGAGCATGATCTCCCCAATATGGACGAAGCAACCTTAAAAGATTACGAGGATCTTTTGGAAGCATCGGATCTTGAACTGGTTCGCTGGTTTAACGGGACGTGCCAACCGGACTCCCCAAGAAGACAAAAAATGGTGGCTACCATAGTCAAATGTCATCAAAAACGCATTGGCAAAGAGGGAGTATAAATGCAATTTGAAGAATTTCCCCTGCCAGATTTTCTGCAGGACGACATACTTTACAAAGGTTGGGAAAATGCTACTCCGATCCAACAACTGGTGATCCCCAAAGCATTGGAAGGAGCTGATATTTTAGGAGGTGCTCCTACCGGTACCGGTAAGAGCGCTACTTTTTTAATTCCAATTATCTCAAGACTTGCACTTACGCACAAAAACGGGATCAGAGCTCTAATTCTTGAACCGTCCAGAGAACTGGCTTTGCAGGTCACTCAGGAAGCAAAAGATCTTACAGAAGGATCAGATATAACCTGCGGAAGCATCATAGGAGGAGCAGGTCGTGAAGATCAGTTGGCAGATCCCCGCAATATCACCGTAGCCACCCCAGGACGCATGCTTGAATACCTGAAAAAAGGTGATCTTGATACCGATCCGATTGAAATTCTGGTGATAGACGAAGCCGATCGCATGTTGGACATGGGATTCCGTGACGACGTCGCCGCCATAGTACGCTCCTGTCAAAAACGCTTCCAAACCATGCTGTTTTCAGCAACGCTCGAGGGAGCCGGTATTCGTGAATTTGCAGACACCGTCCTCAATACTCCTTTTGAAGTCAGACTATCAGGAGGAGACAACGGAGAAAAGTTGCCGGAACGTTTGCAACTGCGTGCTTATTACGCTGCAGGAGACAACCAAAAATCTGCAATTTTAGTTCACCTGCTCACCACCATGCGCGGAAGATCCATAGTATTTGTCAAAACTCGTGATCGCATAGGCCGTGTGGTCTCAGCATTAAAGCGCAACCGTTTTGCATGTGCAACCTTAGAAGGTGACATGAATCAGAGCGAGCGCGAAGCCGCATTAAAACGCTTCCGCGACGGACAATGTGATATTTTGGTTGCTACGGATGTGGCTGCCCGCGGTCTGGATCTGCCTGACGTACGTTACGTATTCAATTACGATATGGCAGGAAATGCAGCAGTATTCACACATCGTGCAGGTCGTACCGCACGGGCAAACGCCGATGGAACATGCATAATGCTGGTGACGGCCGATCAACTGAAAATGCTGGAAAGTCTTGAACGATATACCGGACGTAAGGTTGAAAAAAGACAGATCCGCAATATCTGTGCAGCATTTCCTGACGAAGAAAGTTTGAAATTCCATCAATCAGAAAAAAAGCGCAAACGTGCCTCATCCTCAGGAAACGGAGGTTTCGATCGCCGAACAAAAGACGATGAGAAGAAGTCTCACATAAAAAAAAGACATCGTGATCTAAAAAATAAAGGTAAACCGGATTTTGCACTCAAACGGCAGAAAAAGGCCTTAAGAGCAGTTTCCAAAAACGAACAAATTGCTACAAACTAAGATCAGGGATACGGCTCATGAGCGCAACAATTTTCCGCAATGCACAATTGCACATCACTTCACCGGAATTTAACGGAGTAAGCGATTTTGCAGTTCAGGATCACCGCATCATTCCGATGGATCCGTCTTTGTTGCAAAACACCGCAGCAGAAGAAATCGATCTGAACGGGAAACACGTAAGTCCTGGATTTATTGATCTGTTGGTCAACGGCTGCAGAGGGGCCTCATTTACCAACGATCCTACTGTGTTTACGCTGGAAACCATGCGTTCATTCGAACTGCAACGAGGTACAACCACTTTTATTCCGACCCTGCTCTCGTGTCAACGTGAAACCCTAACAAAAGCTTTGGCAGCAATTAGAACCTTTAAGAATAATCATACCACCGTGTGTCCGGGAATACATCTTGAAGGTCCTTTCATCAATTACTTATACAAAGGTTTTCAACCGGAAAGTTATATACGTCAAATTACAGAGTCTGACATTGAATATTTGGCTCAGGTACGTGATCTTATATCCTACATGACCATTGCTCCTGAAAATGTACGTCCCAAATATATACTCGCGCTTCAAAATGCGGGGATCAGATTATCGGTTGGACACAGCGCAGCATCATATTTTGAAACATTATCCACCTTCAAAGCCGGTGTCCACATGGTGACGCATCTATACAACGGAATGCGCCCGATCATAGGACGTGATCCGGGGATCATAGGAGCAACATTGGAATCCCCTCTGGTGAGTGCTGGGATAATAGCGGACGGACGTCACGTACATCCTTCAGTAATAAACCTCATGCACTCTTTATTAAAAGAGAGGATGTACATTGTCTCCGACACGCAAGCACCTGCCGGAACATTGAAACAACAAGGATCTTTCAGCGTTGCAGGAACCGAAATTTTTATAGACAAGAAACGAGGGCTCATTGACTCAAAAGGGTCTTTGGCAGGAACGGAAATTACATTGATTGACGCCGTACAGTTTTTGATACGCAGTTGCGACTATACATTGGATGAAGCTTTATATGCAGCAACGGCAGCACCTGCACATGCTCTAAACTTAAAAGAAATAGGAATCATTGCTCCTGGTAATATCGCCGATTTGGTGATATTTGACGACAATTTCAAAATTCATTACGTATTGCAAAACGGATACATAAAAAATATCGGAGACATCATCTGATGCAGGCTTGTTTATTAGACAGGATCAGTGCAGCTGCCGACGAACTGTCAAAAGGTGAAAAAGCAATTGCCAAATCTATATTGGATGATCCGAAACTGGCAGCTACTGAAAATATAGCTGAATTGGCAAAAAGATCTGGAGTATCGCAACCTACCGTGTGCAGATTTTGTACACGTTTCGGAACTTCGGGATTTCGTGAATTCAGACTCGCCCTTAAAGAAGCTGTAAATGAAGAAAAAGATCCAACACTTCAGAACATACATTGCGGTGATACCGTCTCTGACGTTATTACCAAAGTTTTCACTTCTCTGGTTATCGCTTTAAGAAAAGCTGAGCACGACATCAATGCCGAAATTATGGCAAGAGCAATAGATTTGGTATCACAGTCAGGAAGAATTGTTGTTGCTGCACAAGGTCTTTCCTCTTTTACAGCACAAGATTTTTCATCAAAATTGCTGGATCTAGGCATGCACTGTGAATTTTACTCAGATCCTGCCTTGCTGTTACGCGCCAGTGCTTCTTTGCATGCAGGTGAAATACTCATACTGATTTCTGCAGACGAAAATACAAAAAATCTACTCCAGGCAGCACTCATAGCGAAAGAAAACGGTGCCTCTTTGCTGACGCTGTGCCCTAAAGGGTCACCTTTAAACGAAGTGAGTCCTCTTAGTCTAAGTATTGTTCCCGACAACGAGCAAACTATCGTAACTGCAGGAAGTATCTCCTCTTTAGCATATCTCCAATGCATCTGTGCCGGAGTAAGTCTGAGAAGAGCTGATCTGGTAAAACCTCTGCGAGGAAAAATAGAAAAAGCCCTAAACTCTCTAACCTACAA
>CABQMD010000041.1 GCA_902465145.1 uncultured Succinatimonas sp.
TCCTGCAAACGGTACTATGTAAACAAAAGTTCCGGCTTTGCTCACTCCCACGCGTACGGCGGCCCAATTCCATCCTAAAAATGCGATCACCCCAGAGCAGAGCACCAGATAGACAAACGCAGCTATGTCGTAGCTGTCCAAAGTCGCATTTATCCACTCTTTTTCACAAATTCCCAAGCCAAGGCACATAATTGCACCGGTAAGGCTTGACCAGGCAGTTGCCGCCGCAACCGAGGCTTTTTTACTTAAAAACCACCCTGCCACGGTATAGCATGACCACATGCTTTCACTGATCACGACGATCAAATCTCCTTTGTTGAAACTTAAGTTCAGCAATATATCCAAAGATCCGTTTGAAATTATGGACAAAGCGCCGACACAAGAAAGAGCGATCCCGCACCATCCCTTAAAGCTCAGCCGCTCTCCTACGACAAAATAAGCCAGCACGCAGGTAACCGTAGGTCCGATGCTCTCTATCAAAGCCGTATTCGACGCCGTTGTATATTTAACCCCGGTCATCAGCAGCGAATTGTGCAAAAAAACCCCGAACAAGCCCATGAGGGCCATTACAGCAAAATCATGCCTAGAAGGAAGTAACTCGCTTTTTTTCCCAATTACAATCAAAAAAGCAAAGAGTACCGCCGACATGCATAAAAAACGCAGTCCCGTAAGCATTACCGGTGAAACTTTCAATGCAAGGATCCTGCCGCAGGCAGGGGTAGCTCCCCAAATGATGCATACGAGAGCAAGAACCAGATAATATTTGCCTTTGTTCATGGCGTTTTCCAGCAATACACCTTAACGGTTAGTGGTGTCCTTGTTGTTATTATGCAACAGTTCCACGTCATCCTCATCGCGCACTTCGGTACAACTGCCTTCGATGGTTCGTCCCGTTGATGACGAATTTGAATGAAATGAAGCATGGAACGAAGACTGTTCCGAAAACTGTCCACTTCCTGCACGTTTTTTTATTTTTTCCTCAATAAAGCGCTGGATTTTGGGAAACAACAGCAGTACTGCGATGAGATCAGATATAAACCCAGGGAAAATAAAGAAAAATCCTGAAATCGGCAGCCACATTATATGCAAAGACGGCTGCTGATTATTCTGCAATTCAAGCAAAGCCTGTTTGAAACGTAATTTAACCAGCACGGCTCCCAAAACCATGAAGGCAAATAATGCAGTAAGAGTTGCCAGAGCACCAAGATGCGATCCTACTTTGATGATCACCGCCAGCTCAAGAACAAACAAAACCGCAAAGGCGGCAACAAAACGACCCATAAACTTTTCCTTGCGCTCAAAAAAATTTTTTACTGTAGAGAACATTATACTGACTGCAGAAACAACAATCAGTTCAATCCTAAATGCCCATGAAGTTCTTAAAAATACTCTTTGCCCTGTCGCTACTTTGTCTTCACTTAACGTGCTTTGCCACCGATGCTGCTGACGATCTGTTTAACCTTGACACGACGCCCGCTATAACCGCAAATAACAATCCTTTTACCGCAAATGCTTTTTTTGACCGAGACAGCGGAAAAATTCATTTTGAGATAAATTGCTTAAAAGGGGCCTATATTTACAAAGACTCGCTAAAGCTTGATTCGACGAAGGGCTCAAAAATTGCGCTTGATCCTCTGCCGCCGGCTGCTGTTCATGAGGATGCTCTAGGACGCTCCGACGTTTATTTCGATAAAATCGACGTTTACGTCACAGTAAATCAAAGTTCTGCAGACGATCATGCAGTTTTAAGCTACCGCGGTTGTGACAGTCAGGGCATATGTTACCCGCCAAAAGAGATCCGCCTCTCCTTACCTGATTTCAAATCTCAGCAACAAATAAACGGCTCTTTACAAGATCAGATGCAAAAAGAAGTAACTAAGGCAGATCAAAATCATGATTTAAAAAACACGAACCTGTTTTTACAGCTCATGATCTTTTTAATCATGGGAGCAGGGCTTGATCTCACTCCCTGTGTTTTGCCGTTGCTCGGAATTTTTTCGGCAATGATCTTAGGACAAGGGAAAACCAAACTTTCAAAAACCTTAATACTTAGTGCAACCTATCTAGCAGGCCTTACCGTAACCTACACTTTATTAGGTTGGTTTTTTGCATCTTTGGGCATGAGTGCCCATGTTTTTTTATCATCGCCGTACTTTACAGCCGGTATGGCGCTGGTGCTGATAGTACTTGCCTGCGACTGTCTTGGTCTTATTACCATTCACATTCCGAAACTGTTTAACAACGCCATACAGAACAAACTTGCCGCACAAAAACGCGGAACATATATGTCTGCATTGTTTTTCGGACTGCTTTCAGGACTTATGACCACCCCGTGTACCTCAGCACCTCTTGCTGGCGTTCTTTTATACATAACTCAAGCAGGAGACGTATTCGCAGGTACTTTGATGTTCTCTGCCATAGGATTGGGCATGGGATTGCCTTTATGTGCCGTGGGGCTGTGCGGGCAGGGTCTTTTAAAAAAATTCTCCTCGTCAGGCTCGCTAATCAAAAAGCTGATAGCCCTGCCGCTTTTATGGGTTGCCTTTACCGTAGCCGAGGTGCTTTGGAATTATCATCCCATACCTCTAATGGCATTTGCTTTTGGCATGATGTTTCTTTTCTGCCATATTTTGCTCTCGGCGCTGCCTGAAATTCCTAAATATTCCAAATTCTTTATCTGTATTTTTTACGCTTGCTGTACTCTGTTTGTTACTTGGCACACCCTGCCGCAGACCGTACAACTGCCTTTTAAAACACTTTCTTCTATGACTGAATTTGAAAAGCATAAAGACAGGGATCTCTTCTTATCCTTTTCTGCATCCTGGTGTGCCAACTGTCATGAGCTTGACGAAAAATTTTATGCAAAGGACGAGTTTGCAAAACTTCTTCACGAGACTAAGCTTACTGCGCTGCGCTTCGAACTTGACAATCTCAAAGATCCGGAAACGAAGGCCATTGCAGAACATTTTGCAATTTCCGGAGTACCTACCGCAATCATCATAAAAAACGGCAAGATAGTCTCAAAAATCCCTGGGTTTGCTCAAAACGAAATAGAAGGTGAGCTTAAAAAACAACTTGTCAGGTACTGACATTGTTAAAAAAGCAAAAAACGGCATCAGTGTTCTTGAGCGGATATCTCCTGCTGCCTCTGCAAATATCATTCACGCTGGCGCAGGATCAAACATTCGGCCGCTTGGTTTGTTTAAAACCTAAAACTCAAGATTTCACCGTGCCGTTCTTACAAAAAGAAAGGCACGCCCGATTGGTTGTGCCCCTCAATTTTAAAATTGATTTTTTATTTGATTTTAATTGGATTTTTCTTCTGCAGTTGCGGGTGTTGCTTTCTTATCTTCTGCCTTTTTAATGGCCACCAACTTAACGTCGAAGATCAACACGCTGTTAGGTTCGATGGTATCACCGGCACCGGCTTCTCCGTAGGCCAATGCAGCAGGAATAACGAACTGATATTCAGATCCGGCATTCATAAGTTCAATACCCTCAATCCAACCAGGGATCATGTTATCAAGCGGAAAATCCACGCCTTCGCGCTGCTCGTCAAACACTTTACCGTCAATGGTAGTTCCCTTATAGGTTACGGTCACTGTATCGCCTTTTTTGGCAGTATCGCCTTCGCCCTGGGTTATTACCTTGTATTGCAACCCAGAAGCGGTAACCTTAACTCCTTCCTTGCTCTTATTTTCAGAGAGGAATTTTTCACCTGCTTCAAGATTCTTTTTGGCAATGGCTGCCTGCTTGGCCTGCATGGATTCCTTTAATTTCTGATCAAGAGCCTGCAGGGAGGTCTCTATATCTTTCTCTTTTAAGGCAGTCGAACCCTTAAGAGCATCAGAAACACCCTTTAACACTATTTCCTGATCCATAGGAGAAATATACTCCTGTTGCTGATCAAGCATCTTCTTTAAATACAGGCCTACCGAAGCTCCGATCGAATAGGCTGACTTTTCTTCAAAAGTGCTCTTATCGGTAATGCTCTGTACCTTTTTATCGCCGCAGGCGGAAATTGCCATTACGGCAGCAGCCAACATAGAAATTACAGCTGCTTTTTTAACAAACTTAGTCAAAATATTCTCCAAAAATCAGTACTGCCTAAAAATGCTCAAAAGGCTTTGCGGCAGGTCGCACGATTTTACCATGATTAAAAAGCCTGAGCTCCTGCGAAGAAGTAATGATCCCGACCTTGGTCACCGGGACATCATGTTCCTCACAAAGATCCATGACATCATCTTCAGTCTCAGCCGGCAAAGTAAACAGCAATTCGTAATCACAACCGCCGAAGGCTGCCAATTCAAGCCTTTTTTGTTCGTCATTTACCAAGGTATGAAGTTCCTTTGCCAAAGGAAGTTTATCCAGCCACAGATCTGCACCTACGTTGCTGCATTCAAGAATATGCCCCAAATCCCCGACAATTCCGTCTGAAATATCTATGGCGCAATGGGAATATTCAAGATCGCACAATTCTTTGGCAAAGGCACATCTACACTGCTGGTGCATGCTTTTGTAACAAAGCGAACTTAGCAAGGACTTATCTATTTTCAGTCTGCCGTAACCGGCTTCAACGTATAACGCACAAAGCCCCAAAAATCCAGTGACATAAATGCCGTCACCGCTTTTTGCACCTGAGCGTCTTAGGGTGTCCGTGCAGCTTACTCCGTAGGCACTGATAGTGATCGACAGAGGACCTTTTGAAGTATTGCCGCCAATCAGAGAACAACCTTCCTCATCTGCAAGCTCAAACAAACCTTTTGCAAAAGGCTTTAAAAAACTGTCCGTAGCTTCAGGAAGAGACAATGACAAAGTAAAAGCCTTGGGATCAGCTCCCATGGCGGCAAGATCCGACAAATTAACTAGCAACGAACGGTAGCCTAAAAGATAAGGATCCGTATCTTTAAAAAAATGGATCCCCTCATTTAAGGTATCTGTAGTAATTGCCAAAGACTCATCCCGTCTTAGCTTTAACAGGGCACAATCGTCACCTATGCCCAGTTCTATCCTGCTGCCTTGGTCGTGCCCGGAAAAATATTTGCGAATGAGATCAAATTCTCCCGGCATTTTAAGCCTGAACTTCGCTCTTTTGGGCAGGAGTACGGATGGCACGTACCACTTTATCCAGAACTCCATTCACGAATTTATGGCTGTCCTGCTCTGCAAATTCTTTAGCCAGCATGATCCCTTCGTTGATCACCACACGATAAGGCACATCCTGACGATAAAGCAATTCAAAAGTTGACAGACGCAAAATTGCCTTGTCAACCTCATCCAAATCCTTTAAAGGACGGCTGATGTACGGCTCAAAAATTTCATCCAGATGATCGGAATTGGCGATGATACCTGATACCAAATCATGGAAATACTCAAGATCGGCACCGCGTATGGGTTGCTCTTCTAAAAACTGTTTTTCTATCTCCGCGGCACGATCGCCGGTCATCTGCCACTGATAAACAGCCTGCAAAGCAAAATGACGGGCTTTGTGACGCATGGTAGGAGTTACTGCGCCTTCGGTTGCATCCATGTTCTTAACCTATCTAAAAAAGATAACAATACAAAATCAAATCTGTTTTAAAACATTAACCAGCTCAAGTGCGGCGGCGGCGGCTTCGGCGCCTTTGTTCCCCATTTTAGAACCAGCTCGTTGCACTGCCTGATCAAGATTATCGGTAGTAAGCACGCCGTTGGTGATCACAACCCCGGTTTCCAGAGTAACCTGAGTTAAACCTTTGGCACACTCGTTTGAAACCACTTCAAAATGATAGGTGGATCCGCGGATCACGCACCCACAGGTGATAATGGCATCATAACAGCCTGACTTAGCCAGTTTTTTGCAGACCAAGGGGATCTCAATGGCACCTGGAACATGCACGGTGGTAATGTTTTCCTCAGGAACCTCGCCCTGACGTTTTAAAACATCCAAAGCCCCGTCTACAAGGCGTTCACAGATAAAACTGTTAAAACGTGAGACTACGATGGCAAAGCGGCCTTCTCTGCAGGGCAAACCGCCCTCAATTTTGTTGATAGCCATAAAAAATCCTCAATTAAAATCCGTTTTCTATAAGAGTTTGTAGGGAAAGTCCTTCGCTTTTTTTATCTGCGAAAGTACTTTTGCTCTCCATAAGTCTTTCAAGATAGCGCACCAATACATCGGCCTCAAGATTCACTTTTTTGCCGGGGCGCCAATTTTCAAAAGTAGTCACGGCTCCGGTATGCGGAATAAGCGTGAGTCTGAAACCATCATCACTGACATCGTTTACCGTAAGCGAGATCCCGTCGACAGTAATAGAACCTTTATAGGCTATATAACGCAAAAGATCGGCTGTACATTGTACCGTGACATCATAAGCTTCGGAACTTTTGGTGATCGAAGTTATCGTACCGGTACCGTCAACATGTCCCTGTACTATATGGCCTCCCATATGCGTTGCAGGGGTAACCGCCGCTTCAAGATTAAGCTTGGTACCGCGTGAGTATTCGGCAAAACAGGTATGTTCCATAGTTTCAAAAGAAACATCGGCGGTAAAAATTGCTCCGTTCATGGAAGTAACCGTAAGACATACACCGTTGCAAGCTATGGAATCACCGAGCTTAACATTCTCACTTTGCATAAAGCCGTCGGGAGTCTGTACCTTAATTTGTGCTCCGCTGCCGCGTTTTTGGACCTCAAGCAGGATCCCGACTCCGGAAACAATGCCGGTAAACATTACTTATGCTCCTCAAACGCCTTAAGTTTTGATGCCAGATCATGACTTATAAGATGTATTTTCAGATCATGATCAAGTCTTTTTACTTTATACAATTCCATGGACATAGCATCGTCAAGAATTTTCGGTGAATCAAGCGCAAAAAGCCGGCGCGAATTCTTTCCTAAAAATTTAGGAGCCTCGTAGATCAATAATTCATCGACCAGACCGTACTTTAAAAAAGCATCGGCAAGCCTGGGACCTGCTTCAACCAGCACATGCCTTATTTGTCTTTCCCCAAGATACTCAAGCACATGCTTAAGCTTAAGATGTCCTTCTTTATCAAGAGTATCCTTAGGGAAGAAAACCGCTTCAGTATGTTCGTTGATGTTTTTCCAGGACATGCGATCGCTAGATGATCCGCAGCACAGCAAGGTTTTACCTTGAGAAAAGATATTAAGTTCTTCAACTTTTGAGGCAAAAGACGAAAGCAGCAAATTTCCGGAATCTAGGATCACCTTAAGCGGCTGGCGCAGTTCGTGTCTTCCTACCTTCATGCTGGCAGATCCAGGCAATTCGTCGTAACGCACGCTGTAACGGGGATTGTCTGCAATAACAGTAGCCAAAGAAGTGATCACGGCATCGCACTGCGCACGCAATTTCTGCACATCGCGACGCGAACGCTCGTCGGTTATCCATTTGCTCTGACCGTCTTCCAATGCAATGCCGCAGTCAATTCCCATGGCAACCTTGAGAGTAACAAAAGGAGTATTGACTACAATGCTCTTCATAAAAGCCCGGTTTAAAAACCAAGCTTC
>CABQMD010000042.1 GCA_902465145.1 uncultured Succinatimonas sp.
CCGGTTTGTCGTGATCTTTTAAAAAATCGCTCAGCGTTTTGGTGCTGCGGAAATTTGAAGCAATGATCGGCAGATCCCTAATGATAAGCCCCATGGCAAAGATCTGTTGAGATTCAACGTCTTCATCATTGGTGCCGTAATTGCCTATATGCGGGTAGGTGAGTGTTACCAATTGGCTGGCGTAAGAAGGATCGGTGAGAATTTCCTGATAGCCTGTCATGGATGTGTTAAATACGACTTCGCCGACAGTGGTGACGTTTTCAGCGCCGAAAGCTTTGCCCCTGAAAACAGTGCCGTCTGCGAGAGCCAGAATTGCGGTTTTGACCACAAAAACCCCCAGAAACGATAGATGTGCATCTTGACGGGACAGCTGCGGGCAATATCATGCCTCGCGGATCTCCAATCTTTACCATTTTAGCACAAGCGTGCTGACTGTTTTAAGAACGTTCGCATCGATTCTTTGCAGAATGCATATTTGAGCACGTTTAAAAGTATGACTTCAGGCAACAGGCTGCATACTGTTAGAATATATGACGTGATTTTATGAGGTCTTACATGCAACCGCCAGTAAATGAAAACACCGTTCGAGAGGGTGTGAGTTTTAAAAACGTGACAGATGACGATGCTGGGCAGCGTCTTGACAATTATCTTGCGCGCATTTTAAGAGGCGTTCCCAGATCGCTTATTTACCGTATCTTGCGCCGCGGAGAAGTCAGAGTAAACAAAGGCAGAGTTCAGCCTTCCTATAAATTGCAATCAGGTGATGTGATCCGCATTCCTCCGGTAACCGTAACCAAAGGACCGGTTACCGTGCCTTCGTCAGGGTTGCACCTCGTGCAGGATCTTTCTTCTCGTATCGTTTATGAGGATGATGATCTTATGGTGGTGGATAAACCTGCAGGCTTGGCATCTCACGGTGGCAGCGGCATAGAATTCGGACTTATTGAAGCTTTGCGTGCTCTGCGCCCAGAGCAACGTTTCCTTGAGCTTGCGCATCGTCTGGACAGGGAAACTTCAGGTTGCCTTATTGTTGCTAAAAGACGCAGTGCATTAAGAAATTTACACGAACAATTCAGACAACGGGCCGTACACAAACGTTATCTGACCTTGGTACCTGGCAAATGGAACCGCAAACAAAATCTGATTTCAGCTCCGCTTATAAGAAACGAATTACGCTCTGGTGAACGTATGGTAGAGGTCGATTTCAGACGGGGGGCTCCTTCTTCTACCGGATTTGACATAGTCGAGCAACTTGACGATGCTACGTTGATGGCTGCCATGCCGCATACCGGAAGAACCCATCAGATCAGGGTTCATTGTGCTTATGCTCAGCATCCCGTTGGTGGAGATGAAAAATACGGATCGCGCGAATTCAACCAAAGGTTAAGAACCATAGGATTAAAACGCATGTTTTTGCACGCGTTTCGCATAACCTTTTTCTCTCCGTCGGACGGACGTACATTAAAAATTGAAGCTCCGTTGCCAAAAGAATTGTCTGATGCGGTTAAAGCTTTGCGTATTAAATCTGCTGATGATGACAGCCAAGAAAAAAAGGATTGAATGTGACTGTTTCAAAGAAGCTTAAGGATCATGAGCTCGGAGATTTATTAGATTCGGTCAAAGCGTTGGCTTTCGATCTTGACGGAACGTTGTGTGATTCCATAGGTAATATCATTGCCTGTACTAATTTTACCTTTGATGCTTATAAATACAGACGCCCCGACAAAAATGCCATAGTTAAAACCATAGGGTTAAGGCTTGAGGAAGGATTAAGAGAACTTTTGCCCGATGATCACAAAAGTGAGTATCTTGAATTTACCGCATCTTATCGGGAGATTTTTTCACAGCACCCAGAGTTTATGATAGATACGCTTTATCCCGGTGTTCCTGAACTTATGAACAAATTAAAAAAGCGCGGGATCAAAATAGGCATCGTATCCGGCAGGTGTTTGAAGGGCGTAGAGCGCACTCTTTCAAATACCGTTCTTGGGGATTACTGCGATGCGGTATCTGCAGGTGACGAAGCACCGTCCAAACCGGATCCTGCGCTGATGTATCTTTTGTCTGAACGTTTGCATATCGAGTGTAGAAACATGCTCGGCGTCGGAGACGCTCTCATCGATATGTACATGTATAAATCAAGCGGAGCCAAAGCCTTGGGCGTACAAAGCGGGGTGTGTACAAAAGAGCAACTTCAAAAAGCATGTCCTGATTTTCTGTTGCTGGGTGCAGGCGATCTCAACGCTTATTTTTAATCTGGTTCTGTCTTCACAATTTATCGAATTGACGGCTCCGTGAACCGACATAAACAGCGGAGCATCTGCACTGACACGATCAGGCATGGCCATGAAAGTAATGCGACAGCCTGGTTTTGCAGCTATCCTTTGCTGAGTTGAGTAAAACAGGCTGTCGATGATCGCTGCGTCTATAACATAGGCTCTGTCTTTAAAAGTATAAAAACGCGTACCGCGAAAATCTACGCTGTTTTGTTCAAGCTCCATATCGGCGAAAATTACCGGTACCTTGGCAAGTTCGTCTATAAGTGAACTTATGACACGGTTGTTTACCAATTGGGTAAGCAGTTGTCCGTTCATAAAGATCCCTACATTGGTCGCGTGAAGGTTGTTTTTATCAAAAATTATGCTGTCTTCTTTCTGTCCGTAATTGGTGATGGTTAAAAGCCCTTTTAATTCTTGATTGATAGGACCTTTAAGACCTTGTGAACCGAAAGGAAACACCGCTGTAACCGTTTGGAATTTATTTCCGGAAGCCTTAGCTCTGACCTCGTTGATTATATTTTTTTCAGTTAATTGGTCGAGATTTTCACCTTCGCCCAAGATGATTTCATTTACCGAGTAATGGGGAGTATTGAAAAATTGGGTAAAGCTGTAAGCCATAACGTTGCAGGACGACAAAGCAACCGTGCACAACAGCATGAATTTTTTTACAAACATGATCCCTCCTGCAAGCTAGGTTTTACCTAGTGTATACTGCTTTTCAACAAACATCATCTGTAATATGCGCTAAAAGTGTGTGTGTTTACTTTAAAAATGCACTCGTAAATGATGAGTCCAAAGCCCTGGAAAAGGTAATGACAAAATCTCAAAATAAAGTGGAGAGCATCGTGATGAGCGATTTTAACGATATCATCAATTTTGATAAAGCTGTGGCCCTTTCTCAAAGTTACGACTGCTTTATCGATCAGCAAAAATTTGAGCGTTTTGCTAATGCCTGTCTTAAATTGAATTCACCGGTACATGCTGTTTTCAGATTTTATAAAGATCCGCAAGGATTGCGCAGTATTGCAGGTTTTGTCGAATGTGAAAAAGCGGTACTGCGTTGCGAACGTTGCGGCGGTGAGTTTGAAACTTCGATAAAGGCTGAATTTTGTTCATCATGCGATGCGAAAAAAGCCGAAAGTTTAAAACTTTCAGACAAATACGATTTGGTTGAATGCGAACCGTCTGGGGATTTCAGAATTCTGGATTATCTTGAGGATTGTCTGCTGTTGGAATTACCTTATGCGCCAAAGCATGCAGAAGGAGATCCTGCATGCAAAGCTGGTAACAACTGGACCTACGGTGATCCTATTCCTGAAAGACCCAATCCTTTTGCTGCCTTGGGGGAACTTAAGGGACAATTAAAGTAAAAGTAATGTCGGCAGGTCGTTGATATCGAAAATAGTCAAAACAATCCGATGATTGCGACTTGGTTGCGGTTTTTTGTTTGAAAACGGCAAAGCATGAGTGTATAATGACGCGCTTAGAGTTGCTCGCATGAGTAACTGTAATTGATACGTATACAGCAGAATGTTTTGTAATTTCTGCAAATTTCTAGAAATTTAGGAGATTAGACATGGCAGTTCAGCAGACCCACCAGTCCCGTTCACGCCGTGACAAGCGTCGTACTCACGATGCTTTGACTGCAGCTCAGTTATCTGTGGATAAGACTTCTGAGGAAGTCCATATTCGTCACAACGTCACCGAAAGCGGCTATTATCGCGGTGTGAAGTATGATCTTCAGCCTGCAAAGCCCTTGGAGAAACGCAGCTAATCCTGCCGTGACCTTTTTTTAAGATAAGCTTATCATCGGAGCGGGGTGTTTTGGGTTAAACCTGAACACCCCGTTTGTATTTTGGTAAAAGAAAAAAACATTACCGTGGCCTTGGACGGAACCGGCGGCGATAAGAATCGTCAGGGCGGGATCGTTAAAGCCGTAGAATTTGCGCTCACTCTTTATCCTGCGTTGAATCTTGTGGTTTTCGGTTCAATGGAACTTAAGGAAAAACTTGAGCACGGCAGATTTGATCGCAGGCGTATTACTTTTCATCAGGCTTCGCAGTGTATTCCACAGGACGAAAAAGCTCGCAATGTGCTTGAAGGATATCAACACTCTGCCATGCGTCTTGCCGTAGAAGCAGTTAAAAACGGTGAAGCCGATGCCTGTGTATCTGCAGGCGGTACCGGACCGTTGGTAGCACTGTCAAGACATATTCTCGGAACCATCGGTTCCATGCGTCCTGCTTTGTGTGCAAGATTGCCTGCAGGCGGTTTCAAGCGTTATGCTCTCATGCTTGATATGGGAGCCAACGCCACTTCTTCAGCTCAGGATCTGCATGATTTTGCGCTGTTGGGAACAGCTGCGGCCAAGGTATTGTTAAACAACGAAGAACCGCGTACCGCAATTTTAAATATAGGGACAGAGCAGGGAAAAGGTAATGCTCTTGTTCAGGAGACACGCCACCTTATCGAAAAGGATCAAAAACTGTTATCTGAAGGTTTTTTGGAAGCAAACCGCTTGTTTTGCGGAGATGCAGATATCATCGTGACCGATGGCTTTACCGGTAATGTTGCGCTGAAGGCTGCAGAAGGGGTAGCTTCGATTTTTGCACACGGTCCTTTCTTTAAACGTTTGCTGGCAAAAATGTCATGGCCTGAGTGGCTTATTCCTTGGCAGTACAACGGATCTTTGTTGTTAGGGGTAAACGGAGTGGTGGTAAAGAGTCATGCGAATGCTCCCGAGCAAGCTTTGGCAGTAGCCATGGTTGAGGCTGCAAAAGCAGTATCGAGTGGTCTTTACGACAGCTTAAAAAATGATCCGATCCTAAAAAATAAAGCACTTTAGCATGATCTAAAAGCAAAAGCGTATCTTAAAGGTAATGAAACGTGTCCAAAAAGCTGGTGTCAACCTCACATTGTAGATACCTGCGGCGTGGATATGACAAATTACAAGGAAGGTAGCGCATCCACCGTATTTTGGTAAGACTTTCTACAGTTTGAAGTTTGTCCGCAACGAAGATTGTTTTGGTGCTAACAGCAGAATATATTCTTCGGCAATTGTTGAATCGGAGTCATATGCCATGCTACATGGCATAGTCTGCCTGCAGAAAGTGTCATTATTTTTTTTAAATGTTTTTTTCTATGCTTAAACAATGGGGGTAGTTGTTTGTTCCGGACTTGATTAGGTGTAATCAGGGCAAAAAAAGCGTGTTAGATTTTGAATGAACAAAACTCCTGTTTCTCTTGTGAGATAAGAAGAAAAAAACATATATAATACGCCCAGCTCTTTTTACAATTTGGGATCTTAAATATGCATCCGATGCTTAACATCGCTGTACGTGCGGCGCGTGCAGCGGGAAATCTTATCGCCCGCAATATAGGTCAGCAGGGACAGTTCTCCGTTGAGGAAAAAAAGAAAGACGATTTGGTTACCGACATCGATCGCGAGTGCGAACGTACCGTGATCTCAGTGTTGCAGAGATCCTATCGTGATCATGCTTTCTTGGGTGAAGAATCAGGACTTACCGGTAATGCCGAATCTGAATTCCAATGGGTGATCGATCCTATAGACGGTACTACCAATTTTGTACAGGGGATAGGTCATTGTGCCGTTTCCATAGCTTTAAAACGTGCTGGTAAGACGGAAGTAGCCGTAGTATTTGACCCGATGATGAATGAAATGTTTACCGCAGCTCGCGGTGAAGGAGCATCATTAAACGGACGTCGCATTCGCGTAGCTTCTCGTAGCTCACTTGAGGGAGCTTTGATCTGTACGGCATTTCCTGTGCGCTATCGTGAACGCATGGGTGCTTACTTGGAACTTTTTTCCAATCTCATTGATAATTGTGCGGATATAAGACGTACTGGATGCGCCAGTTTGGATCTGTGTTATGTTGCCTGCGGTCGTTTTGACGGCTATCTTGAACAGGGATTGAAAGCTTGGGATTTTGCAGCAGGTGAACTGATCGTGCGTGAAGCAGGCGGTTTGGTAACCGATTACACCGGTACTCCAGGATATGTCAAGAGTGGCAATGTCCTTTGCGGCAATCCCAATGTGGTTAGAGCATTACTAAACGTGTGCAATCCTCAGGAATTGCCTGCTATTTTGCGTTGATTTTCAAATTTGCGCGGGGCGGCTTTATTGCCCCGCATCTTGTCTGATTTCTTTTCCGTTTAATCTGGAATTTTTCAAAATCTGATCATGATCATGTTTTGTTGTTTGTAGATTAAATGTTAACTTCTTGAAAAACCATATTTAAATTCTGAAATATTCAACTTTTGGCTGAATCCGCCAAACCTTGAAAATTGCTGTTTTGGTAAATGGCATACTTGTTATTGCGGTGTAAATACTGCAAAGAAAAGTCATACGAATTTAAACAAGGTTAAAAACGACGACAAACAAAATTTACCCTTTTTAAAGGTTAGCGATTCAAAAAAGAATTTCCTGTCGCAAGATCCTCTGTTTAAAGAGGTGTTCAAAGAATTCATAAGATCTTTGTTAACTGAGCTTATTCCCATCAAAAGTCTTAAGGCGTTGGATTTTTCAAAAATGGAGTTCATGTCTGCAAATTTTGTCAGGAATTTTTTGGATATAAAAAAAGAGAACTTTATAATGATTTGCTCTGGCGCATAGAATGGCAGGAAGGCAGTTACACCTACCTTTGTCTTCTGCTTGAAATGCAGTCAAAACCTGATGTAAGCATGGCCAAAAGAATAGCAGATTACATTTTGGAATTATACAATCAACTTGAGCGCGGTGGAAAAATCAAAGCAAGACAACGCTACCCTTTCTCAAAAATCTTGTTACCTGGCGATACGGCTCTGTACCGTCTGAGGTGGCAGGTTGTCTTGATGCCAAAAAAAGGATCTGAGTTTTTTGGAGCAGGCTATGAAATGGGTGCTTGATTGTCCGAAAATTGAAGATTTTAAAAAGAAGCTGAAGGATTATGACGGATCTGTCGACGCATGTTGAGCAGTCGAGAATTTGATCAGTCAGAAAAAATAGAGGGACTTATAAAGTCCCCTAGAATTTATAAAAATGCTTTTAATGTGAGTAGCGATATACTTCCA
>CABQMD010000043.1 GCA_902465145.1 uncultured Succinatimonas sp.
GTATTTGCGCAAAGCCATAGGTGAGCTGCCGTGTTCGGTAGCAACGACGATGAGCGGTGCGTTCAAAGTTTCGGAAGCTTCAACGGCGGCTAAACATACGGCTGCTGTAGTGGAGACTTTTCCTGATAAAAGTTCTTCTGAGTGCAGACGTGCTTTGATTTCACGGTCGGTTCTTACGCAGATGCTGCTCATGGTCTCCACGGCTTCACGCGGATATTTACCTTTGGCAGATTCTCCTGACAGCATTACGGCATCAGTACCGTCGATAATGGCATTGGCCACGTCTCCTGCTTCTGCTCTGGTAGGACGAGGGTTTTTTATCATGGAATCGAGCATCTGAGTTGCAGTGATCACGATCTTACCCATTTCATTGCAACGGCGGATGATGCGTTTTTGGGCAAAGATCACTTCCTGAGCCGGAATTTCAACACCCATATCGCCGCGAGCAACCATGATCCCGTCAGCTGTTGCCAGAATGTCCTCGAAATTATCTATGCCTTCCTGGTTTTCAATTTTGCAAATGATTTTAATGTCTTCACCGCCGTTGGCATCCAAAAATTCACGAATGTCCAAAACGTCGCGACGAGATCTGGTGAAAGACGCTGCGACGAAATCTACATTGCGTTTAATGCCAAAAAGCAGATCCTGTTTGTCTTTATCAGACATAAAAGGCATTGAAATATGGGTATTGGGCAGATTCACACCTTTGTGTTCGCCTAATACACCGTTATTCAGAACTTCGCATTCAACTTCGGTATCGGTTGTTGAAAGAACTTTCATACCGATGAGGCCGTCATCAAGAAGTACGGTATCGCCGCGGTTTAGATCGCGGGCCAGATCAGCGTAGGTTACTGAAATTATTTTATTATTTCCTATTACTGATGAATCGGTGGTGATGGTGATGTGATCGCCGGTTTTAAGTTCTATATCCTGTCCGTTTTCAAGTTTATTGGTACGGATTTCAGGACCTTTGGTATCCAGAAGAACGGCAAAGAGTCTGCCGTATTCTTTCATAATTTTTTCTATGGCGTCGATACGGCGTCCATGTTCTTCATAGTCGCCGTGAGAAAAATTCAGACGCATTACATTCATGCCTGAATCAAGGAGAGTTTTTAAAACGGAGGGATCTTCTGACTTAGGTCCGATGGTACAAACCATCTTGGTCTTTTTCATATTTTTCCTTTGCGCTTATCTATTTTTGCAACTTTGTTTCATATCTTTTAATGGCGCAAATTATAGCAGAAATTACGAAGACTTAAGGCTCTTGCATAGCAGATCGGAAGAAAAAAATCGGGTACTAAAAAGCCCGCCTTTAAGGCGGGCTTGAAGATTTTGTTTCAGTCAGTTTCAGAAGAGCTTGCAGTAAATTACAAGCTGCAGACCTAAAACGATGAATGACAAAGCGGCTGCTCCGCCGTAGCACACATACCAGAAGATCTTGCTGTGAATATTGAAGTCATGGGTAGAGTGGTACATACGGTGGAGTGAGTAAAAGCTCAGAATGAACACGATGCCGAAGAGCACCAGAGCCAGGAACCAGTTGCCTAAAATGGCTTTGGCCTGAGCAAAACTCAAAAGACCGGTGGTAACGTCGGGAGAGCATATGCCGGCCAGAATGAACACCACCATTACGGCGGGAAGCACCCAGGCAGCGACCATACCGCCGGTACCGAACATCAGCCAGAAAATGGGCTCGTCAGAACGGGTAGGAAGAATAGGACGCATAAATCTCTCCTTTACTTGGTAAGCAGTGCGGCACCGAGAACTACGACGAAACCGCCGATGGCAGCAGCGTAGAGACCGATCTTGGTGACATAGTCAGGAAGCAGCTCGGTGCTGTTCTTGTTCATGAATACACGCACGGCCTTAGGCATGAGGTTGAACCAGGTAACCATGTGGAAGAGCTGAGCCACAAGGGTCAGTACGTTCAGTGCGATCACCACAGGATTGCCTAAGAAGCTCTGAACCCACCAAAGGTACGGAGCAACGCTGTCGGCGTTCTGATTACCGCTGTCCAAGTCACACATGGCAAACAGGAAGATGCCAAGTGCAATTTCCAAGGTGGCGAACAGTGCGAGTACGGCAGTACCTTCACGGATCATGTAGCGTATGTAGAAGGGATTTTCCTTCCACCAGGTGGCCTTCACTTCAGGGTGATACGGCTTGCGGAACGATTTAACTTCTGACATTGCTTACTCCTCAGGCTTAAAAAGCTTGATGACATAGTCGGTGGCACTCATCTTCTTGCCAAGCTGAATGGCAGAAGAAGGATCTACCTGTTTAGGGCAGACTTCTGAGCAGTAACCGACGAAAGTGCATCCCCAGACGCCGTTCTCGGAGTTGAGGAAAGGCAGACGCTGAGCGGTACCGCTGTCACGGCTGTCGGTGTTGTAACGATACAGCAGAGTTAAGGCGGCAGGACCGATGAACTCAGGATTCAGCTTGTACTGCGGGCAGGCAGCATAGCAGCAACCGCAGTTGATGCACTGTGCAAACTGCAAGTAAGCTTCCATTTGCATGGGGCTTTGCTTGAAGTTCTTGTTAAGCGGCATGTTGGCATCTTTCTTCGAAGGAATGATGTAGGGCTTGATAAGCTCAATCTTCTCGATGAGATCCGACAGATCGACGACCAAATCACGCTCGATGGGGAAGTTGGCCAAAGGCTCAATCTTCAAAGACTGTCCGTCGTAATCACGTAAGAAGGTTTTGCAGGCAAGATGAGGAACGCCGTTGACCATCATGCCGCAGGAACCGCAGATAGCCATACGGCAAGACCAGCGGAAGGACAGGGAAGGCTCGAGATTGTCCTTGATATAGAACAAAGCCTCAAGCAGAGAAGTGCCGTGGTGATACGGAACGTCGAAAGTCTGTTCCCAAGGCTTTTCATCCTGCTCCGGACGATAACGGAGCACGGTGATCTTCATATTTTTGATATCGTTCTCAGCCATTTGTTACTTGGCCTCCTTTGCTGCTTTGGCCTTTCTTGCGGCCTCTGCCTGCTCAGCCTCAGCGCCGTAAACACGTTTGGCAGGCTGGAAGGTAGTGATCTTAACGTCCTGGAGCTTGATCTCAGGCTCGCCGGTTTCCTGATTCATGAAAGCCAGAGAGTGTTTGAGGAAGTTCACATCATCACGCTGCTTGTATGCACCGTTAGGTCCGTCCAAGCGCTGGTGGGAACCGCGGGACTCTTTGCGGTTGATGGCTGAATATACCATGGTCTGAGCAACGTCGAGGGTGTAACCGAGCTCGATGAGGTTCATCCATTCGGTATTGAATACGCGACCGCGATCGGAAATACCGATGTTCTTGTAACGCTGTTTGAGTTCTTTGAGTTTCTCAATGGTAGCGGCCATGGACTCTTCTTCACGGTAAATACCGACGCCTGCTTCCATAGATTCACCCATTTCATGGCGAACTTTACCCTGAGACTCAGTTCCCTTGATGTCAAAGAGGGAGAGGGCACGTTTCTCTGCAGCTTCTGCCTGACGGGCCAATTCTGCAGAATCGTAATCCTTGACAGCATGAGCACGTTCGGCCATTGCATCACCGCCGGCCTTGCCGAATACCACAGTTTCAACCAAAGAGTTAGAACCAAGACGGTTGGCACCGTGAATACCGACTGAAGCGCACTCGCCGGCAGCATACAGACCTTCCATAGGAGTGGCGGTTCTGCCGTCGGTTTCGATACCGCCCATGGTGTAGTGAACCACAGGACGCACAGGCACGGGGGCTTTGACCGGATCAACACCGGAGTAGGTTTGAGCCAGTTCGCAGATGAGAGGCAGACGCTCGTGCAGATATTTTTCACCCAAGTGGGTCAGATCGAGCAGTACGGCTTCGCCCAAAGGATACTTAATGGTACGACCCTTCTTGGATTCGTTCCAGAAAGCCTGAGACAGACGATCACGAGGACCCAATTCCATGTACTTGTTCTTAGGCTGTCCTACGGGAGTTTCAGGACCCAAACCGTAATCCTGCAGGTAACGGTAATGATCTTTGTTATACAGAACACCGCCTTCGCCGCGGCAACCTTCGGTCATCAACAGACCACATCCGAGCAAGCCGGTAGGGTGGTACTGTACGAATTCCATGTCACGTAAAGGAACGCCGTGACGATAAGCCAAAGCCTGACCGTCACCGGTAACGATACCGCCGTTAGTGTTGAACAGATAGCAACGTCCTGCACCGCCGGTGGCTAAGAATACGGCCTTGGCGTTAATTTGACGGAAAATGCCGTTCTGCAGATCATAGCAGACCACACCGCGGCAAACCCCTTCTTCTACCAAGAGGTCGAGAACGAAGTGTTCGTCAAAACGCTCAATGGAGGGGAATGATACGGAGGTTTGGAACAAAGTATGGAGCATGTGGAAGCCGGATTTATCGGCTGCGAACCAAGTGCGGGGCACCTTCATGCCGCCGAAACGACGGACGTTTACGTCGCCGTTTGGCTTACGTGACCAAGGACAACCCCAATGTTCGAGCTGATAAAGCTCAGGGGTGGTGTGACGTACAAAGTATTCGACAACGTCTTGTTCGCACAACCAGTCGCCGCCGGCAACGGTGTCTTCAAAGTGCTTTTGTAAAGAGTCGTCTTCGCGAACTACACCGGCAGCACCGCCTTCTGCGGCAACGGTGTGTGAACGCATAGGGTATACTTTGGAAATGAGCGCAACGCGAAGCTTGGGATCAGCCTGCGCAACTGCAATAGCAGCACGAAGACCAGCTCCGCCGGCACCCACGATCGCAACATCGTATTGATATTTTTCCACGTGAATCTCCTAATGATCCGAACTGCGTTTACCTGTTTTTAGGTAGACACAGTCAGACAGCAAGCAAAAAATCGTTGTAATTATATATGAAAACAAGGCTGCATTTGTATGCAGCCTTTTGTGTAGTCAAAATCTTGCGGGCTATGCCGCATTTTAGATTGTAGATCCAGCCGGATGGAAATTTAACGGCAAAGAGGTTGTCCCATGCGGATCGGTGTGCCTTCAACGATATTATCGGTAAAATCTCCGAAACTTTCCGGCCACATGCATATTACGGTTGAACCAAAACAGAAATATCCGATTTCTTCACCTTTTAAGAAAGAGTACTGATCAGGTTCATAATATTTTATTCCTAATCCTTTACGACGTTTTACGGTGCCTGACCAACTGGTGTGAATGCTTCCTACAATAGCGGCGCCAACAAAAATCAGGCAAAAAGGTCCGTCCTGAGTTTCGAATATGCAGACAAGACGTTCATTGGCTGTATATAGTCCTGGCATATGAGAAGTATTGCGTTTGCCTACCGGAAAGTGACGCCCCGGTATATGAATGGTTTTTACCAAAGTAGCGTCTATAGGCATGTGCACACGGTGATAATTTGACGGAGAAAGATATAAGGTTGCGAACTTACCGTTTTCAAAAGGAGCGCAGTCTTTACTGTCACCGCCCATCAGGGCTTTGAACGAGTAGTCTATGCCTTTTGCTTGTATAAGACGTCCTGCCGTGATTGTTCCGCAGGCACCGATCGTTCCGTCAACAGGGGATATTCCCAAACATTTATCTGCAATCGGGCGTGCGTCTTTTTTCAGTTTTCTTATAAAAAATTCGTTAAAAGTTGCATAACTTGCCGGATCAGTTTTTTGACATTCCTCAAGATTTATATGGTAGGCCTTGATGAAATCACGGATTAAAAAGGCTGAAATCTTGCCCATTTTTGCCTCTGCAAGTCTCCCCATAAGTTTGGTCAGAGTTGAAAAAGGCATGGTGTAGTCAAAAAGTTTCAATAAAGTGTTAGTTAAAGACATGGGCTGATCCTGAAATAAGGCCTCTAAATTGTTTTTTAGATTCTAACAGACAGAATATGCTTTCATCAGAAACGTTTGCAGGATGAGTTTTAATTGTCAGAATTTTCGCCTGCTGCGATCAAATGTGCATACATCATAGGAGGAATGATCTGTTCGTCTGAAGTAAATTTCGTACGCAGTCTTCTTGAGAGTTCCGTTTTATCCTGAATGTTTAAAAGCGGCAACAATCCAAGCGCAGTCATAATATTGTTCATGGTTCGCACGTAATGACCGTTATTAGCTTTTATGTAAAGAATGGGGCCGTCGCCGCCTATCGGATAATCAACCAGTAGCAAAGCACGTCTTAATGAATTTTTAATTTCGTGAAAGTCGGCAGTGATACCAGCGTCGGCAACTTTTTTTTCAAGTACGCGTACTACAGCATTTGCAACCATTTCAAAAGTAAATCGTCCGTAGACAGGATCTTCATTATTGTCATGAAGTAACTTTTCGTAGGTTTTGTCATCTATATTCTGAGGTTTGATTTTCTCAGGATCTATGCCGTGATCCGATTGCAGGTGATCACGAACGAAATTTAAAATACGAAAACGTTCTGTACTTAAAAGGCGTAAAAAACCGTCGGCATCTGCCAGCGGATCCTCTGGATTAAAACTTGAGGACATGATTGCCGTTTCTATGCCGAATTTTAAACCGGTGTTTTCAAATTTAAGGATCCTGGCAAGGGCTCTTTCAAAAAAAGTTTGATTTAAATTCAAATTCAATTTTTGATGGTAGCGTCTTTGGAGGTAATTTAAACGGTAATCAAGCTTAAGACAGCCGCACCAGACCGCTTTTATCACAAATGAAGAATAGTTAAGCGAGGGCATGCCGTCTTGTAATTCCTGCTGTTCTTTTTTAATAGCCAACGATCTTATTTGTGACACTGTCCTTGCTGTGCTGAAAGTTCTTAGTTCCTGAGAATTGCGCCGCACTTCTTCTCGCAGTTTTTCCAAAGCTTCAGGATCTTTTTCCAAAAAAAGATCAAGTCTACCTAGCTTTTTAACAGTGCGGTGTGCAACCGCTCCGTTTTTACGGAAAGATTCTATTATGTAGATATATTCGGCACCGCCTGATTTTTTTATTTGCACGAACATAAGTTAGAATTAGTAACCTCGCAAACGGTTAGGCCTTATTTTGCACTTTATTCTTCGCGTGTCTTGAATGAATGCTTTTTGGTGGGACGTTACGGCATCATGACAATTGTAGTGCCAAAATGATAGAAAAATATTAAAACAACGTCAAAAAACTAAATTTAATTAACACGTTGATTTAAAATAATAAATTAAAAATAATAAATTTTTCTTGAATATTTTAAAGAAATTTATATAATACTGCCTGTTGGATGCGGGAATAGCTCAGTTGGTAGAG
>CABQMD010000044.1 GCA_902465145.1 uncultured Succinatimonas sp.
ATACCGCGTTTACGATAAACGGCGGGATCACCAGTATCGAGCAGTGCAAAGTGCATTTAAAACATGTTGACGGCGTGATGTTGGGGCGTGAGATCATCGACAATCCTTATATCATGGCTGAGGTTGACACCGAGCTTTTTAATGACGGCTCTTCGGTAAAAGCAAGAGAGCAGATCTTTCATGAAGCCGTAGAACTTATTAAGTCTTATGAAGAGCACGGAGGCAGATTCAGGTATATGGGACAGCATCTGCTGAATCTTTTTTCAGGATGCAAAGGAGCCAGAGCCTATCGTCGTTATCTTTCAGAGCATCTCGGGGATGAAAAAGGAGAAGAGGTACTGATTAAGGCTTTTTCCTTTTGCAAATGATGCTGATGGCATAGTTTAAGAGATACAAGGAGTTAGCAATGGAACTGACCTGCAATTCCAATTTTACTTTGAACAACGGAGTGAAAATGCCGGTCTTCGGGCTCGGTGTCTTTCATTCCAAGGCTGGAGATGAAACTGCCGATGCGGTCAAAAGCGCAATCGTAAACGGCTATCGCATGATAGATACTGCCAGAGCCTATTCCAATGAAGCAAGTGTCGGAGATGGAATAAAGGCTTCTGGTGTTAAACGTCAGGAGCTTTTCGTAACTACCAAGTTATGGAAGACTGACTATGATTCTCCACGACGCGGGCTGGTAGAATCATTAAAGAGACTTAAATTAGATTATGTGGATCTTTTCTTATTGCATTGGCCTTTTACAGGATATGAAGATGCCTGGCTGAGACTTGAAGAATTGCAAAAAGAAGGGCTGTGCCGCGCCATAGGCGTTTCCAATTTTAAAATCCATCACATTGAGCATTTGCTTGCAGGAGGGGCATGTGTTCCTCAGGTAAATCAAACCGAGATCCATCCTACCAATACCGAAGAAGAACTTACTACCTGGTGCCGTCGTAAGAATATCCTGATGGAGGCTTATTCTCCGTTAGGCGGTGAAGGACGACTGCTGCTCGATGATCCAAGACTTGTAGGAATGTGTGAGTATTATCACAAGACTCCTTCACAGATCATTTTGCGTTGGGATCTGCAACGCGGGGTAGCGGTGATCCCTAAGTCGATACGCGAGGAAAGGATCATCGAAAACTCGAAGCTCTTCGACTTTGAGTTGTCACAAGGAGATCTTGCCACCATTTCGGACATGAATTGCAATGACAGACGCAATTACGATCCTGACAAGATCAACGAAAGACCTGCGTGGATGGAGCCGAAGTTCAGCGATTAGCAATTAATGAAAAAGGCCGAAGCATATGACTTCGGCCGAAATTTTAAGGAAGAATAAAATCAGAGATGATTTTGCCGCCTTTTACCTGCAAAGCGGTCATACCAGCAGCTTTGATCCCTTGTAAGCCGACGTTGGTATCTTCAAATACCAGACAATCATTCGGAGCAACGTTAAGACGTTTTGCCGCTTCAAGATAGGTATCAGGGGCTGGTTTGCAGTGTTTTACCTGATCAGAACTTACCAGCGCCTCTACCATGTCATAAAGTCCGTGACGTTTTAAAAGCGACTCGGTTTCTTTTAGCTGAGATCCGGTTGCCACTGCGATCTTAAGTCCGCGACGATGTCCTTCAATTAAAAAGTTTGCAATCGAGTCAAAAAGCGGTACTTCATTTAGATATTTTTCAATATAGATCCCGGTTTTCTTTGAAGCCGTGGCTACGGGATCGAGATCTTGTCTTCCTGCTTTTTCGCACATCATGCGGCAGATCTCAGATGATTTTATACCGCCTACGCTTAAGATGTATTCGTAGGTCATAAGCGGCATGCCAAGTTCAGTCAGAAGCTCGTTCCAAGCCTTGAGGTGATAAGGTTCTGAATTTATGAGCGTGCCGTCCAAATCGAAGATTAATGCTTTGAATTTGGTGTAAATTTTACTGGTATCTATCATCTTTAACCTCTCTTGGCTTCTTCTTCAAGTTCTTTTATTAAGTCAGGATCGATGTTTTCCTGGGTATCATCCAGCCATTTTTGGGGATCAAGACTTTCTAATGATCCGTCAGGATTTCTCAATACCACTTTTGCTATCTGCGCATTTAATATAAGTCTTTCGCACATGGCACAGGGACGGTTTTGGGCAGCACGTTTGCCGCTTGCGGCGTCGGTACCGGCCAGATAAAGCGTGCCGCCTACTATATCCAAAGGATTGCCGTTGATGATGGCGTTGGCTTCAGCATGTACGGCGCGGCAGAGTTCATAATGGGTTCCCGGGCGGATTTTGAGTTGTTGACGCAGGCAAACTCCGAGATCGGTACAATTAGCCCGGCATCTGGGGGCTCCGTTATAACCTGTTGAGACTATGCGTCCGTCTTTTGAGACGATCACCGCCCCGTAACGGCGGCGCAGACAGGTTGAACGCATGGAGACAGCCTGAGCGATCTCCATGAAGGATTCGTCTTTTGTCGGTCTTTGATAGCTGTCTGTCATGTATTCTCCTTATGATCTCATAGTCGATCCGACGACAGAGTATACCTGTTTTAAAGCTGTTTTTCCCAATCAGTCTTTTACTTGAAATTTTCCTTCGTGAGCACAAACTTTGATGCTGTCGACTTTTAAGAATAAATCAGCATAATCACCGTGTTCGTAAAAGTACGGTTTACCGCTTACCTCAACCCAAGAGCCGTCTTCTGGCAGTTTTCCTTGGTAGTCAAGATACATGCCGGCATAAGCGTCGTTATAGCAACACCCGGGCCCCTGACGGTAAACGAAGGCGAATAATTTTTCGCAATCAGGATCAGGAAGAGGTCCTCTGTCCAGTCTTCCCTGAAATCTTACCGTCGTATCAACATAGACTTCCTCAAGGTTTGTGTAGATGTCATTCATAGTGGTGATAAAAAGTCTGTCGCCTATTACCAGTTCTTTTGATAAAGCAAGGGAATTTGAAAACAGCAGGATAAAAAACAACAGAAAGACTTTTCTCATATGCATCTCCTTTTAAGAGAAGCTATCAAACAATGAATTATGAATAAGGCGAGGTTGACCAGAACTATGGATGCTCCGGTAGGAGTACTAAAAGAGTACGAGATGGTAAGTCCCGAGATAAAACAGAAGATACTTAATCCTATGCTGTAAATTACCGTGATCATATAGCGTTTGCATACGCGCATGGCAGTAAGTGCCGGCATTACGATCAGATTGGAAATGAGTAAAGCTCCCATCATTTTCATGCCTACGGCTATGATCACCGCACACATCATCGCTAAAATGAAATTGCAACGGCCTACTTTGATCCCTGCGGCGCGGGCAAATTCACTGTCAAAAGTTACGGCAAAGAAATTGTTATACATCAATATGTAAATAAGCACTACTGCCGAGCATAACCCCATGGTTATGTACATGTCGTTTACTTTCATTCCCAAAATCGATCCAAAGAGGTAATTGCAGACGTCGGTATTCATGCCCGTGGTAACCGACAAAACCATTACTCCTACGGATAAAGATACGGATGACAGCATCGCAATGGAGGCATCTGAGGGCAGTTTTATTTTTTGGAAAAATGAAAGGATCAAGGTGGCACAGAGCAATACCGCAGGCAACGAGATTAAAAACGGAGATTGGTGAAGGGCTACGGCTACTGCCAAAGCGCCGAAACCAGAATGAGACAAACCGTCTCCTATCATCGCAAAATGTCGTAATACCAGATTAACTCCTATGCAACTTGCCGCGGCGCTTATGAACAGTCCCGTGATGAAGGCCCGGCTCATAAAAGGGTAGGAAAGCATTTCGCTTATATAAGCAATCATATCTGGTGCTCCTTCATTTGAGTACACAGTACGGATTTTTCAAAATCATGACTGGATCCTAAAAATTTTACCGAATGTTCAAGGTATAAAACGTTGTCGGTGTAAGTAAAAATACGCGGCAGATCATGGCTTACCATGAGCACGGCCGTGTTGAACTGACGTCTTATCGTGCATAAACTTTCGTAAAAAGCCGTAACGCTTTCTGGATCAAGACCGGTGGTAGGTTCGTCGAGTAACAGCAGTTCTGAACTTACGGCCAAAGCTCTTGCAAGCAGAACTCTTCTTTTTTGACCGCCTGATAGAGATGAAAAAGAATTATGGATAAATCCATGCAGATTTAAGATGTCGATCAGCTTAGTGATGTCATATTTTTGTTCTTTGGCGTCTTGTTTTTTTGAAAGTAGCACGCCGTTTTCGATGATTTCATAAGCAGTTGCCGGAAAGAATCTGTCGTTCGGAAGATCTTGAGATGCATAGCCTATGCAGCGTCCTTGCGTATTAATGACGATTTTTCCTGAATTTTTTTTGACCGAACCGATGATCACTTTGATCAGCGTACTTTTGCCGGCGCCGTTAGGTCCTATAAGAGCCATCATTTGTCCGCGAATTAACTGAAAACTTACGGCTTTTAAGATCCTGCGTCCTGCAATATCGACGGTTATGTCTTCTGCATTGAGTAAAAGAGACATACGCAAAACGGCGGCAGATGCCGCCGCCTCCTGTGATTAAATGTTTACTTGGTTACTTGAGGGCTGCTTTTAACACCTGCAGATCCTGTGAAAAGAGCTCTGCAAGAGACACATTTGCCGCAAGTTGCTCCGTTGAGATATTGTGTCCTGAATTCATGATCATGATTTTGGCACCGGTGGCTTCAGAGACGGCGTCAGCAGGAGCAGTGGAGGTAAGTTCGATTTTTAAGATGACTTTTTTCTTCAGCTGATTAACCTTATTTACAAGGAACCGTAAGGTTGCTGGACTTACTTCGCTTTCATCTGAACATCCTTTGAAAGCAGCAAAGTAGTCAAGTCCGTACTCATTGCAGAAATATCTGAACGGGAAACGATCTGCAAAAATTAAGACTTTGCTAGGAGAGTTTTTGACGATTTCACGAATTTGCCTGTCAAGCTTTTTGAATTGAGCGATATACCGATCGGCATTTTTGCGGTAGATATCTGCATGTTGAGGATCGATGGCAGAAATCTTATTGCACAGTGCATTTAACAAACGCATATCGTTAACAGGAGAAGTCCAGACATGTTCGTCATATTCGACTTTATCACCTGCTTCGTGCTCTTCTTCTTCCTCCTCCTTTTGCATTCCTTCTTTATCTTCTTCGGTAAGCAGCGGCAGTTCTTTTATAAAAGCAAAATTTCTGATTGCAGGGTAATTGGACAACAGTTTGTCTATCCATTCATCATTTTCGCCGCCGTTGTAGACAAAAAGATCAGATCTTTCAATTTTTATAAGATCAGCAGGAGTAGGCTCGAAAGAATGCGCATCGGCACCTGGTTTTAGTAACATGCTTACATCCGCCAGATCTCCTGTGACATGTGAGGTCAGATCATACTGAGCAAAAGAGGTAGTGACAATTGAGATTTTTTCCGCGTAAGCAGGAAATGACACGGCGGTCAGGCTGATCCCGCAAAGGAATACAGCTACAGCCCTGATAAAAAGGGATAACATATACACCTCGTAAAATTTACAAGTAAAAAATAGAAAAAACAGATCGACAGATCCCTATTTATTCCGTTTTTTTAACTCGCAATGAAACGAGAGTGCTCCTGATAATAACCAGTAATGAAAAGATGACGGTTACGACAAACGGTAAAGAAACAACGGGGATAGTTGCGGTCGCAGCCGGCAATAAAGGAGTGTGATCACCTGCAATCGCATTTAACGTCAGGCAGGTTACACAGTGTGAAGGATCGTCACAATGGTGATCTGAAAATTCCGTTTCATAAGTTACATACCAAACGGAGCTGAACACTATTAAAAGTGTCAGCAATAACGCTTTGAGTTTAATATGTAATTCTTTGAACATCATGGCGTAAATCCTTACGGAGCAATCCTTATACCATGACATTTTTTTATTGTCAAATAAGCACAAGACCTCTGCCTGATCATGCAAAAGGTCTTTTAGGGGAAATTAAAAGAATTCTTAAGGTATGTAAAAGTTCGTTTTTAATCTGCAGCGCTAAGATCAGGAAGACCTGCAAAGGTGGTAAAGCGGTTGTAGAGCTTGCAAAAGAGTTCGCATTCCATTTTGGTGTCGTAAGCAGCTCCGTGCGCGCAGCGATTGTCAAAATCCAAACCTGCACTGCGGCAGGCTTTGGCAAGCACGGTCTGACCGTAAACCAGGGCAGACAATGACGCCGTATCCAGTATGCTGAAAGGATGGAATGGGCATTTCTTTTCCCAGCCTATGCGCTTGGCAGCTTCAAGAACAAAGCCCAAATCGAAATTGCCGTTATGACCTACGAGAATGGCGCGTTTGCATCCCTGATCTTTCATTTCTTTTTTTACCGCTTTGAAAAAAAGCGGAAGCACGGTGGCCTCATCCTGCAGATTTCTGCTTTCATCAAAAGGATCGATACCCAGAAAATCAAGATTTTCTTTTTTTAATTCAGAACCTTCAAAGGGACGTATGCAGGCTGACATCAGCGTCTTGGGATGTAAGAAACCTTTCTCGTCGGGACATACGGTCATTAATGCGATTTCAAGCAAGGCGTTAATTTTTGGATCAAAGCCTGCCGTTTCTACATCTACCACTACCGGAAGATAACCGCGGAAACGTTCGCTAAGATTAAATTTAAAAGCTTTTGGATCGGAATTAACCGTTGAAATTTCGCTGTTCACAATGTACCTCGCTGACGGGCGCAAATTTTAGCATGAGAGTAGCAGGACAAAACGTCTATTTCTCTTTTATTTGCTGGAATTTCGTTGCAATAATCTGAATTCTTTCTTGAAAAAAAGCAAAGTCAGCCGATGATTAATTAAAGGGACAATTAATGGAGGTACGTATGGGACAGGAAGTTCTTTTTAGTATCTTACCGCGAAACAATTTCATCCCGTCAGATCTGGTGTATAACCGCAGGGTGTCCCGAGCTGACAAAACCAGTTGCCGCTCTTCGTTAAATGAAGATAACAGCGGTGCAGATGAAGATAAGTTTGCTTCTGAAAGCGGGGAGAAAAACAGAGAAACTATGGGAAATCAAATTGACGAGCGGGCTTGAAATAAAAAAGAGACCTAACGTCTCTTTCTTATCTTC
>CABQMD010000045.1 GCA_902465145.1 uncultured Succinatimonas sp.
CAGAAGTAGAGGGACATCTTTGCGGAGAAGGTTGCATCGATGCACCTTTACGATGCGACTGGGAACATCGTCCCTTGCAAATAGTGGATCAAAATTTAGGGAAGAAAGCACTTACTTTTTATCAGGCGATCATTCAAAAAGAGCACTCAAGTCTGATCATGCTTGTTCCGCATACCGGGAGATCACATCAGTTGCGGGTGCATATGGCACATTTGGAACATCCGATCTTAGGAGATCGCTTTTACGGTGATCCCAAAGATGATGCCCCATTGCACCTGCACGCTTCGTTATTGACCTTCAATCATCCGACTTTGGGCAATGAACTTATTTTTACGAGTATTCCTTCTTTTGCCGCTCAAAACATATCCAAATCATTTCTTTGCGATGCTTTAAAAGCTAATTTTTTTCACCGCGAGAACGTTTGATGCAATCAAATGCAGCCTGAATATCTTTGGCCTTTTCGGTATAGGTTCTGATCATTTCTTCCGGAACGCCCTGAGACTTTAATCGATCCGGATGATATTTGAGCATAAGACGTTTGTGAGCCTTACGTACCTCATCCCAGGATGCATCTTCGCTTACGCCCAAAATACGGTAAGCATCAGCCAGTGATGATGCTGACGTTTCCTGGGAGGCCTGTTTTTCATCCTGCGAAGAATACTCATAGCCAGAGCCGTTTTGCTCTGCATTTCTATAAAATCCGCGCCGAAACTGCATTTCAGCTATGCGTATTTGAATCAATCTTTCCATGGCTGTTACGGGAACGCCCAATCTTTGAGCAATTTCACATAACCTGCGATGTTCTTCCTGCTCCACCACTGCATCTGCCAAAGCCATCTGCACCAGGATCTCCAATAAATAGGAAATCACTCCGGCATTGCGGCCTACCGCCTCTTTAAGCTTAATAGTCTCAAGTTCGAGATTAAAATCTTCGCTCTTTCCCTGATTAAAAGCTTCCTGAGCTCTGCGTCTTGACTGCGGATCATCAAGTTTCATCATGTTCATGCACTGCGTTGCGATCATGATCTGCTCACGACTGATGACTCCGCCGCCGCGCGCTACGTATCCTAATAAGGCAAACGTTCCGTAAATTAAGGTCTCGTTATATCCTTTGGTAAATTTAAATGCATATCCGGCACGTCCTGCATTTTCAGCAAGTTTGTTACGCGGATTGTCATATAACGCCCATCCGAGAATAAACCCCAGAACTGTCCCGAAAGGAATAGGCAAAAAAAAGCCAATCAAGGCCCCGAGTAAACGTCCTCTGTAACTCATGAGTCGCTCCTGTTAAAAGTTTTGGCACGGATATAAGCATCGGTATCATGCAATCTTTCTACTGTTCCTACGTCAAACCACTTACCTTCAAGTTTTTTTCCGTACAAGACTTTTTTTTCAATAAGTTTGTCAAAAAGAGGTCTTAAGGGGGCGCGTTGCAGCTTTATATTTGAAAAAACTTGCGGGGTATATACAGCCGCCCCTGTGAAAGTAAAATCGTGTCCGTTTACCACTCTTTTATTTTCATCCAAGGAAAAATCCCCCTGCTGATGATGCTTAGGATTGTCAGTTAAAAACAGCAGAGCCTCTCCTGGTAGCGGAATACTTCTTAAAAAAAATCCATACGGAACGTCGATGAAAGTATCTCCGTTTACCACTAAAAAAGGTTCGTCTTGGAAAAAAGGAAGAGCTTTGACAATTCCTCCTAAAGTTTCAAGTCCTCCGGGAGGCTCCTGACTGTGAGTTATGCTCATGCCCAAACACCTTCCGTCACCTAGAAAAGTTCGGATTTTTTCAGAAAGCCATGCAGAGTTGACGATCACCTCAGAAATTCCCGCATCTTTGAGTTTTTCAAGATGCCAAAGAAGCAATTCCTTGCCGCCGACCTTTACCAAGGGTTTGGGGATATTGTCGGTGATCGGACGCAACCGCTCTCCCCTACCTGCTGCCAGGATCATCGCGCGCACGGCAAAGCTCCTTTTACTTTTGCATCCAGAAAATCATGCAAATCGTAAAGACCGCAGGCCATACTCTCGTCCAAAGCGTAAGCAAGGACTCTCGGCAAATCTTTTAAGTAACTTGGTTTTCCGTCCCTTAAGTTTAAGCGGTTAAAGATCCCCAGCAGGCGTTTGAATTCGCTTTGTGAATATTCCTTGCACAGAGATTGCAGATTTTTATAGGCTTTTTGAATGAGAAATACAACCAAATCATCAGGTAACCTGATGTAGCAATCAAAGATCAGCGATGCTGCATCATAGGTCAAAGGTCCTTTTACCATATCCTGAAAATCGATCACGACCAACTCATCACCGCATACCATTAGATTACGGCTGTGAAAATCACGGTGCATGGCCACCTGAGGCTGAGAAAGACAGGCCTGTGAAAGCACTGAAAGAGTGTGATTCAACATTTGCTTCTCGGCTTTGTTCAAGACAAGATGCAAGCTTTTATCCAGCAGCCATTCGGTAAAAATAGAAAATTCAAAAGCGATAAAATCTTTATCAAAAGCAGGAAGCGGCGTTTCCACAGATGCTATATCAGGAAGCAGTTTCAATGCCCTTTGATACCATTGGGATCTTTGCTCTCCCTTAATAACATCGGAGAACATCAAATTTCCCAAGTCCTCTTCCAAAAGATATCCGTTTTCAAGATCACTGCTTAAGATCTTAGGAACCCGTACTCCTTTTAAGGATAAGGCCTGAGCTATACGCAAAAATTCGGCATTTTTCTGTGAGGAAGGGGGAGAATCAACGGCAATAAAACCGTCAGTTCTGAAATAACGACGGAGACTTGCATCTCCGCCCAAAGCCTCAAATCTTCGGCACGAATGCCCAAGATCACGGCTTACAAAAGCTTTTAAGCCTTCAAGTCTTGTATCAGTCACGTCTGAAAACCAGATCCCAAACTCCGTGTCCCAAACGTTCGCCTCTTTGCTCAAACTTGGTCAGAGGACGCCACTTAGGACGGGGAGTAAAACCGCCGTCAGCTTGCGTATTGGAAAAGCCTTCGGCTCTGCTCATTACTTCAAGCATCTGTTGGGCATACTCTTCCCAATCGGTAGCCAGTCTTATCTCTGCTCCGTGTTTTAGCAACGGTGCAACCATGGCAATAAAATCGTCGTTGATGAGTCTGCGCTTTATATGGCGCTTTTTAGGCCAGGGATCCGGGAAAAATATCTGTAAAACATCGATACTTTGCAAAGCTATACATTTTTTTATCACTTCGAATGCATCGAAATGAATGATACGCACATTAGTGATCTGCCGCTCTTCTATAAGCTTAAGACAAGATCCTACTCCGGGAGGATGAACCTCTATACCGCAATAATTGCTCAGAGGATCATTCTGTGCCATTTGCACGAAGGATGCCCCCATACCGAAGCCGATCTCCAGTACCAACGGAGCCTTTCTTCCGAAGACTTTATCAAAATCGACTGTTTTAAGAGAAGACACATCGATAAGATATTTAGTGCCAAGCTCGTCCAAGGCCCGTTGCTGCGAAGGCGTCATACGACCGGCACGGATCACGAAGGAACGCACATGACGATCCAAAGGATCGGTCAATGCCGATCCTTTGGCAGGATTTTCTGCGATCTTATCCATCAAATAAGTTCCAAATCCTTCATGGCTTTTTTGATTTCAACACGCAAACCGTCGCTTATGGGCAATACCGGCAAACGGGTTTCTTCGGTGCAAAGGCCTAGCAACGATGCTGCATATTTGGCAGGACCCGGTGACGGTTCTTTGAACATAAGCTTATGCAATTCCATCAGGCGATCCTGCTGCTTACGAGCCTCTTCCCATTTGCCTTCTGCAGTAAGACGCTGCACACTGGCAACCAAAGCAGGAGCAATATTGGCAGTAACAGAAATACAACCGCAACCGCCGGCAACGTTATAGCTTACCTGAGTAGAATCATTGCCTGATAACCAGATAAAGTCTTCGCGTTTTATCAGCTGACGCTCAATCCACGGACGCTCAAGATCACCTGTCGCATCCTTAATCCCCATAATACGCGGCAATTCTGAAAGCTTGGCCAAAGTTTCCGGCAAAACATTCACCACGGCACGTCCCGGGATGTTATAGACGATGATGGGCAGAGAAGTTTCCTCATGAACCATCTTAAAGTGAGCATACAGCCCCTGCTGATTGGGGCGGTTGTAATATCCGGCCACATGCAGAACGCCGTCGGCTCCTGCTCTTTCGGCAGCCTGAGAAAGCGCTACGGCTTCAACGGGGTTGTTAGAACCTGCTCCTGCCAATACCGGCACACGACCGTGAGCGACTTCAGCCGTAAGCTGAATGACGCGCATATGCTCTTCATGGGTAAGAGTCGGGCATTCACCGGTAGTTCCTGCCGGAACGATGGCATCGGTACCGTTCTTGATATGCCACTCAATCATGCGCTCAAGTGCGGCTTCATCAAGCGAACCGTTTCTAAAAGGAGTAATGAGTGCTACCAAAGAACCGTGGAATAAATGAGTCATAAGGACACCTGTCAGTTATTGTTAGGTCTTAAAGTGGGGAAGAGGATCACATCGCGTATGGTGTGGCAGTTTGAAAGCAACATGACTACACGATCGATACCGATGCCTTCGCCTGCAGTGGGAGGAAGTCCGTGCTGCAATGCGGTGATGTAGTCGGCATCATAATACATGGCTTCATCGTCTCCGTGCTTTTTGGCCTCAGCCTGAGCCTGGAAACGACCTGCCTGATCATCAGGATCATTAAGCTCGGAGAATCCGTTGCCCAATTCGCGACCGCCTATAAAGAATTCGAAACGATCGGTAAAAGCAGGATCCTGATCATTACGACGGGCTAAAGGAGATATTTCCGCAGGATAACTGGTGATGAAAGTAGGTTGCTGCAAATGCTCTTCCACAAGCTCATCAAAAAGAGCGGCGATGAAATTACCCAAAGTCCAGCCAGGAAGCATGTCACAATGCAATTTCTCGCACCAAGCTTTGGCACGGCTTTCATCTTCAAGATCTTCCATGGTAATACCTTTGTCAGCGCCGTACTTGACAATTGACTCTTTCATTGTCAGACGCTCAAAAGGCTTGGAAAAATCAAGGTCAAGACCGACTTCGCCTTCTTTACCGTAGTGAACTTTGGTTGTACCCAATACTTCCAAAGACATGCTCTTAAAGAGTTCTTCAGTCAGATCGATGAGATCATGGTAATCGTGGTAAGCCCAATAAAATTCAATGGTGGTAAATTCAGGATTATGACGAACGTCAATACCCTCATTGCGGAAACAACGATTGATTTCATACACGTTCTCAAAACCGCCGACCACCAAACGCTTTAAGAAAAGCTCTGGTGCAATACGCATGTACATATCGATGTCCAATGCATTGTGATGAGTCACAAAAGGTTTGGCGTTGGCACCTCCAGGGATGGTATGCATCATGGGAGTTTCAACTTCCATAAAACGTCTTTCATCCATGAATTTACGGATGAATGACACTACCTTAGTGCGGATCTTGAAGGTACGGCGTGAATCCTCGTTGGCAATGAGGTCGAGATAACGCTGACGGCAACGGGCTTCCTGATCGGTAAGTCCCTTATATTTCTCAGGCAGAGGACGCAGTGCTTTGACCAAAAGCCTTAATGATTTAACGTGAATGGAAAGCTCGCCGGTCTTGGTTTTGAAGACTTTGCCGCTTACGCCGATGATGTCTCCAAGATCAAGCTTTTTAAAGAGATTTTGATAATCTCCTTCAGGCAGATCATCGCGTGAAACGTAGATCTGAATGCGTCCGTCGACATCCTGCAAGGTGGCAAACGATGCCTTGCCCATAATGCGGCGGGTCATCAGACGACCTGCGATGGTGTAGACATGCTCTTCGTTTTGCAAAGCATCGGCATCCTTGTCTCCGCAAGCTTTGCGTATGTCTCCTGAAGTGGCATCGCGATGAAAATCGTTGGGATAAGCCTGTCCCTGTTCACGCAAAGCATTGAGCTTGTCGCGTCTTTCCTGCATCACGTTATTGAGATTTTCTACGGTCTCTTCTTTTTTTTCCTGTGCCATTTTTTTTCCTGAAAATTTAATTAAAGCCCTGATTTAAGGCTTGCTTCAATGAATTGATCCAAATCACCGTTCAAAACTTTCTGAGTGTCGCGGTTTTCAACACCGGTACGCAGATCTTTGATACGCGCATCATCCAAAACATAGGAGCGGATCTGACTGCCCCAACCTATGTCCGACTTGCTGTCTTCCACGGCTTTGGCTTCAGCCTGACGCTTTTCCAACTCCAACTGATACAAACGCGCACGCAGCTGTTTCATAGCCTGATCACGGTTTTGAAACTGAGAACGCTCGTTCTGACACGTAACCACAATTCCCGTCGGTACGTGAGTGATACGAACTGCAGATTCCGTTTTGTTAACGTGTTGACCGCCGGCTCCTGAAGAACGGTACACATCCGTCTTCAAATCGGCAGGATTGATCTCAATTTCAATATTGTCATCGATCTCAGGGTACACATAGGCAGAGCAGAACGAAGTATGACGGCGGTTATTGGAATCAAAAGGGGATTTACGTACCAGACGATGTACGCCTGTTTCGGTACGCAACAATCCATAAGCATGTTCGCCGGTAAATTTTATAGTCGCAGATTTAATTCCAGCAACTTCGCCTTCGGTAACTTCGATGACTTCGGTAGTAAGCCCTTTCTTTTCGGCATACTTAAGATACATGCGCATCACCATTTCTGCCCAGTCCTGAGCTTCGGTGCCGCCTGATCCTGCTTGAATATCCATATAACAAGGATCGTTATCGTGCGGGCCTGAAAACATACGCTCCATTTCAAGCGCAGTTACGGTCTGTTCAAGCTTGTCAGCTTCACCGTAGGCTTCCTGCATCAGCTCAGGATCCTGCTCTTCTCCTGCCATCTCTTCTAAGGTAGCGATGTCATCGAAACTTTGGTCCACGGCTTTGAAGCGATCAACTATGGAACTTAAGGAGTTTTTCTCTCTGCCAAGTTCCTGAGCTTTTTCAGGATCATTCCAAAGA
>CABQMD010000046.1 GCA_902465145.1 uncultured Succinatimonas sp.
GTGAGCCTGCCTTACTCTTGCAAAAGCCATCTCATCATCGTCATTCCAAACAAAAGGATCTACTACGAACAAAACCAGATCCACATCCCCCAAAGCGCTTTCGGCTGCTTTGTTCATCAGGTGATTGATGGCTCTGGCCTCCTGACGATGTAATCCTGGGGTATCGACATACGCGGCCTGATATTCGCCTTCGGTATCTATTCCCAAAATGCGATTGCGCGTAGTCTGAGGTTTTCTTGAAGTGATGCTGATCTTTTGTCCGATGAGATGGTTCATCAACGTGGACTTGCCGACATTTGGTCTGCCTATGATGGCTACGAAACCGAAATGAGTTGCCATGAGCATTCTCCCTAAAACTATTTACGCTTAGGCTTTAAAGGATGATCTTTAATATAAGTCAAAGCATTGCCAGCTGCTTCCTGCTCGGCGCGACGACGCGATGATCCCTTGCCGAAAAAAGACGGCAAGTCTTCAACCTTTACTTCGACCTCAAACATTTGATCATTATCACTGCCGCTTATGTTGGTGATCCTGTATTGCGGCAATGGATGATGCAGTCCCTGCAAATGTTCCTGTAATGTCGATTTGTGATCTTTTTGCTCTTCACCAGGGTGTATGGTCTCAAGCCTTTGTTTAAACCAGGACAACACTACCGCCCGTATCCGCGGATAATCCTCGCAAGTGTCGATGAACATGGCGCCGATAATGGATTCGACCGCATCGGCAATGAGTGACTGCCTTCTTGCACCGCCGGTTTTAAGTTCTCCGGGACCAAGACGCAGACAATTTCCAATACCGTACTCGCGCGCAATTTCTGCAAGCATGGTTTCGCGAACCAGAGTAGAACGCATGCGCGTCAAATCACCTTCTGGGGATTTGGGGAAAAGATCGTAAAGACGCTTTGCGATGATCATTCCCAAAATAGCATCGCCAAGATATTCCAACCTTTCGTTATGTATAGGCCCGAAACTGCGATGAGTCAAAGCCTGTTCCAAAAGTTCTATGTTCTGAAAAGCGTATCCCAAACGCGTTTCAAGATCCTGCAGAGCCAAAAGATTAAAACCGTTATTCATCAGTGCAGGCCTCCTATGCGATCGAAATTAACCGACGAAGGTATCCATGAGGGCAACAATTCAGTGTTTTTTCGATTAAAATCAAACGAGAGCCATACTCCGACGGTCTTGCCTATGAGGTTGTCATAAGGTACGAATCCCCAATAACGGGAATCGGCACTGTTATCACGGTTATCGCCCATAACAAAATAACAATCATCAGGAACTTTCCATGCTGCCAGAGGAGCTCCGCGCTGGCGGAAGAAATTCTGCTCAAATCCAGGAGCATTAGGATTTATCATGATGCGGTGATTTACATCTCCCAACTGCTCTTCAAACACATCAAAATGCTCTTTGGCAAAAGCAGACGATTCATCAATGAAACTGCCCTTTGAACTGCGTGAAATCAAAGCAGGCTCAGTACCCTCAGGAGATCCTGCCGGAATAAGATACAGCTGTTTGTCATGGTATATGACGATGTCGCCGGGCATTCCCACTACACGTTTGATGTAATCAACCGAAGTATCTTCAGGGTATTTGAATACAACCACATCACCGCGCTTGGGAGCTCCGGTACGAAACAACACGTCGTTGGTCAGAGGATTGCGTATACCGTAGCTCCACTTAGTTACGGCGATAAAATCCCCAGATTGCAGAGTCGGCAACATCGAACCTGAAGGAATGCGGAAGGGCTCGATAATGAAAGCCCTGAACAGAAAGACAAACAGAACGATAAAAAACAGTGATGCGCACTGACCTATAAACCCAGACGGTTCCAAAAGTTTGCGACACTCTTTTTTTGATAAAGCAGGGACAGACTCCGCCGAAGCCTTGTATCGTCTGATACGTTCAGGACGTTTTTTAAAAAAATCATAAATCCAGCAAATGCCGGTCACAACGGACAGCACCGCCAAAAGAACGGAAAATGTATTCATAAAAAGCTCTGTCCTCAAACTTAAAATTCAGCTTGAGAACATTCCTCCTAAGAAAAACTTCACCAAAAAGATTCGTCAGTCTTCTTTACCAACCTTCAAAATAGCCATAAAGGCATCCTGCGGCACTTCGACCTTACCCAATTTCTTCATACGGCGTTTACCGGCTTTCTGCTTCTCAAGCAGTTTGCGTTTACGGGTAATATCACCGCCGTAGCATTTTGCCAACACATCCTTGCGCATCTGCTTAACCGTAACACGGGCTATGATTTGCGCGCCGATGGCTGCCTGAATAGGAATATCAAACATCTGACGGGGAATGACTTCTTTCATGCGGGCAATGATTTCACGTCCGCGCGCAGCCGCCACCGAACGATGCAGGATCACGGCCAATGCATCCACTCTTTCACCGGCGATCAGAATATCCATGCGCACGAGATCGTCACGATTAAAACGTTTGAAGCCGTAATCAAGCGATGCATAACCTCGGGAAACTGATTTTAAACGATCAAAGAAATCAAGCACCACCTCACTCATGGGAATTTCAAAAGTGAGTGCCACCTGAGAACCGTGGTACACCATATTGGTCTGCACACCGCGCTTTTCAAGGCACAGTTGCATGATCGGACCTACATACTCAGAAGGCATGAGCATGCGACATTCGGCAATGGGTTCGCGAATTTCGGAAATATTGCTTATGGGAGGAAGTGCCGCGGGTGAATCAACATGCAAAACTTCACCTGAAGTGGTAACCACTTCATATACCACGGTAGGAGCTGTGGTAATAAGATCGAGATTGTACTCGCGCTCAAGACGTTCCTGAATAATCTCCATGTGGAGCATTCCCAGAAAACCGCATCTTAAACCGAATCCCAGAGCTTGAGAATTTTCAGGTTCAAAGAACAGCGACGCATCATTTAACGACAGTTTCTCCATTGCTTCGCGAAAAGCGTTGTAGTCGTCGGTATTTACCGGGAACATTCCTGCATATACCTGAGGCTGAACTTTTTTAAATCCGGGCAAGGCTTCGCTACAGCCGTTTTTGGCATGAGTAATGGTATCTCCGACCGGAGCGCCGTGAATGGTCTTGATATCGCATGCGACCCAGCCAACCTCACCGCAATTTAATACCTCGACATCGACTCTTTTCGGGGTCGATATACCCAGACGCTCCACCTGCCAAGTATCTCCGCGACTCATTACTTTAATCTTATCGCCGCGGCGCAACGTGCCGTTTTTAACGCGCACCAAAGCGACCACGCCCAAATAATCATCAAAATACGAGTCTATGATCAAAGCCTGCAAAGGAGCATTTGGATCTCCTTGCGGAGCAGGAACGTCACGGACCAAACGTTCCAACACGTCTTTCACACCAACGCCAGTTTTGGCACTGCACTGACAGGCATCATGGGCCTCTATGCCTATGAGATCTTCAATTTCATCTATAACTTTCTCCGGATCTGACGAAGGAAGATCTATTTTGTTTAAAACCGGGATCACCTCAAGGTCGAGTTCAACTGCCTGATAGCAGTTTGCCAGAGTCTGAGCTTCCACTCCCTGAGTCGCATCAACCACCAACAAAGCACCCTCACAGGCGAACAATGAACGCGATACCTCGTAAGAGAAATCTACGTGTCCTGGGGTATCGATAAAATTCAGTTCATAAGTTTTGCCGTCGCAAGCTTTGTATTTTAAGGTTACAGCCTGTGCTTTGATTGTAATGCCGCGCTCTTTCTCGATATCCATATTGTCGAGAACCTGCGCGGTCATTTCGCGATCGCTCAAACCGCCGCATAACTGAATAAAACGATCTGAGAGGGTGGATTTACCGTGATCAATGTGTGCAATCACGGAGAAATTTCTGACCAAACTGCGGTCGAATTCTGCCATGGAAATACTTACCTAATTTTTCTGGACATCTTTTGGGGATTTCTTCAGCAAATACTTTGTACTATCTCCTGCATTCACAAGATACGAGCACTCTCTTTGCATACAATTAGGCAATTCTAACACATGCTACTTTTAGCCCTGACTAAAACGCGACAGAACTTCTTCAAAGCCTTTTTAATTACGACCTACGTTGGACAACACGCTTTTTGCCATTTCCATAGGAATTTCTCCCACCACGGCATACTCGCGATTGGCATCATGCATACGATAAACACTGAGCGAGCCGACCCGCACTTCAGGGAGAGTAACCGACGAAATCGAATTTATATACACTCTGAAAGAAAAAATTCCGTCTGAGAATTGCTGATAAGGGCAAACATCTCCGCCGTCGGGCATTTGTACGGCACCTTGAGAAACAAGGTTGAAATAAGGAGGTATATTTACAAATCCCCAGGCATCCTGAGGTTCTGTACTTGCAGTCTTCAACAGGGAAAAACGCTCAAATTCATTATCCGACGGCATATTTCCGGCTTTTACGTTCTTTTTTATATCCGTGGCCGATATCTTGGTTACTCCGGCCCCCTGCGGCGTTACCACCTCAAGTTCCACGGGAAAACCGCTTTCATCATCAATAGCCATGGACAAACCGTAACGTAAATCATTGCGCGGCAAAAGTCGTAATAATGATACTTTTCTGCCGTTTAATCTGGTTCTCCCAGAAAAGATACACTGGTAACCTTTAAGCTCGTTTTTTTCAGACACCAGCCGATCAAAAACCTGAGTATTATGCCAAGACAAAGGTTTTTTCAAAGAACGATCGTCATTGAAATCAAAGCCGTCAAGATCCCGCAGAGCATAACCTTCGGACTCGCCGTTAAGCGTTCTCCACACCGTATATTCGTGTCCGTTTGCATAATCGTGCCGATATGAAAAAGGAATAATACTGCGAAGATCTCCTACGGTAGCGGTAAAGCTCACATCTGATACTGAAAAACGGTGCTGCATGTTAGTAAAAATATGCATGCAATTGTCTTCTGCAGCCTGTATATGCAGAGAAAATACCGAGAGAAAAAATAAAGAGCCCACATTTTTTAGAAAGTGCAGGCTCATTTTTTTTAAATGATTCTTTTTCACGTCTTTTTTACGTTAGTTGGATGCCGTATTCAACACGTAGCCTTTAAGGTAGTTACTGATACGCTCTGCTTCCTGCTCACGTTTTTGCGCAAGTTCACGCTGCTCCTGTGCAGTCAACTGACGGGAAGAAGAAGGCTGAACGTTCTGATCAAGACTGATGGCATTACCGCCTGCACGGTTTTGATAACTTGCCAAGTTCACGCCGCTTACGGTTCCCATGGTACCGACGGCATTGCCTAAAGACACATTATCCTGAGCATTCCAGGTTTGATAACCGAAGATCGTGATCATGCACACTGAAGCAGCAACTACAGTCTCGGTCAGAATGATCCCCAGCTTCTTGAAACTTACAAAACGCAACCCTGAAGTTTTCTGAGGAACGAATGCCTGATCATCCTGCACAACAGCCTTTTCGTCTTTCTCGATGGCACTCATCACTTTTGACGCAAAGTCAAAATCGGTCTTAGTCGGAAGTTCGTCGCGCAAAACTGCTCCGATTGCAGACCAATTCTCAAGATGTTGCTGATCCTGAGCCGACAACTTGGAAGCAAGCTTATCCAAAGCTGCTCCGTCGAAATTGGCACTTAAAGTCTCAAGTTTGTCTGCACTTTTGTTGATTTGCATGTGATTCTCCGATTTTAGATCGGTTACACAGTCGCTTTAATTGCGAAACTGCTGCATCTTTGATTCTATATACTGACGCGCTCTGAAGATTCTGGATCTTACCGTTCCAACTGGAACTTTAACCGCGTCGGCTATTTCATCATAGGAAAGTCCTTCAACTTCCCTCAAGGTGAACGCCGTCCTCAATTCGGATGGCAACTCACTCACCGCCTGAAGAATGACTTTCTTCAACTCTTCAGACTCAATGATCCTGTCAGGAGTAGTCGCATCGGTAAGCACTCCGTGAGTGTCTTTGGATTCAAAATCCTCACCGTCGACATCCACTTGGTTCTTTTGTCTGCTCAACCCTTCAAGGTAGGATTTTGCGACATTGACCGCAATACGGTAAAGCCAAGTGTAAAAAGAACTCTCTCCTCTGAAATTCGGCAACGCTTTATATGCCTTGATAAACGCTTCCTGAGCAATATCGCTGGCGTCTGCGTAATCACTTACGAATTTCTGAGCAACCTGAATTATCTTATGCTGATATCTTACGACCAACAGGTTATATGCACTCGTCTGCCCGCCCTGCACGCGACGGACAAGCTCTTCATCGCTTGCGCTGTTTGCGTCGGTGGCATTGAGATTCATAAGCTCTTTTTAATCCTTACATGGATATAGACAGGCACAGCCCGTAAAAGTTCAAATTAATTTTGTGGCGAAGAAAGCGTTTTGCACACAGACGTACAAAAGCGCCGCTGAAGGCCGGGATCACGTTCTTAGCCTGAAGATTATATCCCACTTTAAAAAAAGTCCCATGTTATTGCGAGCCTTTTGTAAAATTTGAGGACAATTTTTTTTGCAAATTACGTAAGTATCATTTGGCTACTTTCCTACATTCGTTGCCGAATGCAGACATATTTTGTTCATTTCTGCATTTTTAGATTCCAATTTCAATTATCAAGCAATATATTGAGCATCAAAATACAGCAAGCATGCAGGACGGCTGTCTCCTGGGAACCAATCCAGGGAATTGATCGCATTACGGAAACGGCAGGATTTCTCACGTTCGGCCCTTTTAACTTCGATTAAAATTTTTATATGAAATCAAGAGCGTCTTTTATTCTCTGCGTTTTAAGCGCATTACTTTTATCTCTGAACGTTTTTGCATCAGATGCTATGCCGAGTACCGTCAGCACCGATGCCGGCGAAATTGCGTTACCGCAGGCAAAAGACCTTAAAAACGCACGCAATACGGCAACATCGGATCCTTCTATTTCAGAAGATTCCCGTAAAGAACTGAACGCTTCACTGGATACAGCCGAAAGCGATTTGGCACAAATAAAATCCACTCAGGACGCTCTTGAGCAGCTG
>CABQMD010000047.1 GCA_902465145.1 uncultured Succinatimonas sp.
TCTCCATACGCAACCTTCTGCAACTTAATCAGGGTTCTGTTATTGAACTTGAGCGTTTGGCAGGAGAGCCTTTGGACGTTCTGGTTAACGGTACGCTCATAGCACATGGCGAGGTAGTGGTAGTAAACGACAAATTCGGAATACGTCTTACCGATGTTATAAGTCAGGTTGAGCGTATCAAGAAATTAAAATGATGCGATATTTATTGTCATCAGGATTATTTGTTCCTGTTTGTGCATATGCTTTGGAAGGCGGCTTGAAAACAGGCAGTGATTTGCTGTCATGGATTTTATCCACCTTGATGGTTCTGGCTGTTATCGTGATCCTTGCTGTTGCCGTTAAAAAGACCAAACTAAAATTCGGTTCAGGCGGACGCATGCAGATTTTGTCATCAGTGAGCGTCGGTCCTAAAGAAAAAGTCGTGGAGCTTAAGATCGGTGAACGGGTACTTTTGCTAGGGGTTGCAAGCGGAAACGTGTCTTTTTTATATGATCTCTCTTTGAAAACTCAAGCCAAAGCTCCTGAACATGCAACATTTGAACAGGTTCTCGGACAGGCAACAAAAGATCAGGTAGAAAGTAAGAAAGTTTCTTTGAAGGAGACCTCTGATGATGGAAAAAAGGTCTCTTAAAAGCCTTGATAATTCAGCAAACAGCAGTTTGAATTCTTTAAAACGCCGTTTTTTTATAAGTGCGGCGCTGACATTATTGAGCGGGTTGATGCTTTATTTTTTGTCTACAGCATCGGCAGCAGATCTTGATATAACTGCTTTTACCGTAAAAACCAACCCTGACGGCACTTCCGATTACAGTGTTTCGTTGCAAGTCGTGATCCTCATGACTTTGCTGTCATTTTTACCCTCTATTCTGGTGATGATGACTTCATTTACCAGGATTGTGGTAGTGCTGGCTATTTTGCGTCAGGCTCTGGGATTACAGACTTCTCCGTCAAATCAGATTTTGATAGGAATAGGTTTTTTTCTTACGGTATTCATTATGACACCGGTATTCGATTCTATTTACAGCGATGCCATAGAACCTTATTTGAATGATCAGATAGAAGCTCGGGAAGCCTTTACCAGAGGACAAATTCCTCTTAAGCATTTTATGATTGAACAGACACGAGAAAGTGATCTTAAATCATTTGCAGATTATGCCGATGTCAAGGCTGATGCACCTGAGGATCTGCCTTTGCGCGTGGTGATCCCTGCGTTTATGGTTTCAGAACTTAAAACCGCTTTCCAAATAGGTTTTATGCTTTTTTTACCTTTTCTGATCATCGATTTGGTGGTGGCTTCGATACTCATGGCTATGGGTATGATGATGTTGTCGCCAATGATCGTTTCTTTGCCGTTTAAACTCATGCTTTTTGTTCTGGTAGACGGTTGGTCGCTGATCACAGGTACTTTGGTACAAAGTTTCGGACTTGGAATACCGCTATAAAGGTTGGAGATGAGGATGGAACCAGAGGCATTTGTAGATATAGTAAGACAGGCTTTAGGCTTGGTAGCCCTTTTGGTTGCAGCCTCAATTTTACCTTCGCTGATCATCGGGTTGTGCGTATCTATTTTTCAAGCAGCAACATCCATCAATGAACAGACTCTATCTTTTCTGCCTCGTCTTTTGATCACCGTAGCAGCTTTAATGCTGGGAGCGCATTGGGGACTTGAGAAACTTATGAATTTCTTTCATGAGCTTATTGACGAGATCCCCCAGATCCTGGGCTGAAATTTCGGACTGTTTGACATGGATTTTTTAGAACCCATACTGTTTGAAAGCCTTGCTTCGTTCATATTTCCTTTTTGTCGTATAAGTGCTTTTTTGGCAGTTTTTTTTGTAATTTCAGGTGCAAACGTCCCTATGTTTGTACGTGCTTTATTGGCACTTGCCTTTACTGTATGCGTTTTGCCATCGCTTCCTGCGGCACCTGCATCTCTGATCCCTTTTTCCGTCGAAGGATTATTGGCAGTAGGATCTGAAGTGATAAAAGGTCTGGCCATGGGATTTATGACTCAGTTTTTATCCCAAATTTTCACAATGGCAGGTCAGGCTGTGGCAATGCAAACTGGTTTGGGATTTGCATCATTGGTTGATCCTGTATCCGGAACCAATGCTCCGGTGGTAGGACAGTTTTTTACCATTTTGAGTACGTTGGTCTTTTTATCCATGAACGGACATCTGGCTTTTTTCGGACTCATGCTTGAGAGTTTTAATACCGTTCCAGTGGGTACTCAGATGCTTCCTCCTGACGGTTTGTATGCTCTGTCGTCGTTTGGCAGTTATATGTTTCAGGCGGCTGTAGCTATGGCTTTATCATCCATTTGTACCATGCTTATAGTCAACTTTACGTTAGGAGTTATGACTCGTGCGGCTCCTCAGCTGAATATATTTTCATTGGGATTTGCCGTATCCATGGTTGTAGGATTAGCAGTACTGGTGTTGAGTCTCAATGCTTTTATGGGCAATTTTACTGCCGATTTGAATGAGGTCTTGCAAGCTACTTGTTCTTTGATAGGTACTACTTGTAATGATGTTTGGTAAAAGTTGCCGAAAGTTAAATCAGCAACTTTTAACCATGATTACAAATTTATCAGTCAGAACACAACTCATAGCAAGGAGTGTATTCACGTCCTGAAAGCAAGATGCGACCTTGACTGATGAAGTCCTTCATCAAAGTTTCCATGCCGGCTATGATCTCAGGATCTCCATGTAAGCAGAATGGACCGTGCAGTTGAACTTCGCGAGAACCTTCTTCTTTTACATTACCTGATACTATTCCAGAAAATGCAGCGCGCAGATTGGCAGCCAACATCCAAGGCTCTTGATTGCGATGCAGATCCAAAGCAGCCATGTTTTCATGATTCACCTTAAAAGGTTTTTGCAATACTTCGGGAATATTCAGAGTCCAGCTGTAAGTGTACGAATCATGAAGCAGAGTTCTGTGATCCGTAACGGTTTCAAGCATTCTTCTTACTTCGCAGGCAACAGCCTGGGCATCGTCGTCAATTCTGGTATAGCAACGGGTGATTTCAGGACCGAAACAGTCAATGAGGAACTTTTCAAGCGTATCAAAATACGGCTTGGATTTTTTATTTCCGGTAAGAATAAGCGGCAAAATGTTACGTTTATTGGCCGGATGAAGTTTTAAAGCCAGTATATACAGCAGTTCTTCAGCTGTGCCGGGGCCGCCTGGGAAGATGATCATGGCATGGCCAAGACGTACAAAAGCCTCCAGACGTTTTTCAATGTCAGGCAATATAACCAGATCAGAGACCATGGAATTAGGCGGTTCTGCAGCAATTATCGAAGGTTCGGTAAGTCCTATAAGGCGGCATTTGTCAGTGGCTCTTTGCAATACATGTCCCATGATGGCGCCTTTCATGGGGGCTTCCATTACCCCAGGCCCGCATCCTGTACAAATGTCTATCTTGCGTAGACCTAATTGATAACCTACGTCGTAGCAGTAATCGTATTCATTCTGAGGTATGGAGTGCCCTCCCCAGCATACGGCTATATTCGGTCTTACACCGGCATTTAAGACGTTGGCATTACGCAGGATCAGAAATATGAAATTGGTTGTGAAGTCGCAAGGTTCTGAAATCTTGATGCTTCGCTTAAATTCATCTGGTTTGTAGATATTGAGTTGTACTATATCGCGCAGTACTGCGTACAGATGTTTTCTTAAGGTTTTGATGATCTGACCGTCTACTACTGCAGAAGCAGGCGGATTTATAAGTTCTATTTTTAATCCGCGTTCGGTTCTTACCACGTTAATGTCAAAATTTTCAAAATTCTCCAGAAGTTCTTTGGAGTTATCCGTGATGCTGCCGCTGTTTAAAACTGCCAAAGAACAGTTACGGTACAGAGGATATAGCTCCCCCTGATAGATATTGGAAATACTGTCGGCTTCTATTTGGTTGAGCAGGGCCATCGATCCTGACGGCCAGACTACTTGTACACCCATAGTTTTGTCCTTTATTGTAAAATTCTGTCCAGTGTAATAAATGCCAAAAGTTAATGTTTCAGCAAGGCAATGTTAAGTGCAAGCTTTATTGCCTGAGAGTGCGGGGAATTTCACATACTTTTGAGAGGGTACTGCGTACAGGGGTGATGTCGATCCCTCCGCGTCTTGTGAAAGAGCAACAAACCGTCAGTTCGTTAGGATGAAGCTTTTCCATGATGTCTGAGAATATCAATTCGCAACATTGTTCGTGAAAACCCTGATGCGAACGTAGAGAGATAAGATAGGCAAAAAGTCCCGCGCGGTTTATTTTTTTTCCTGCGTAACTTATCGTAACCTCGGCATGATCAGGTTGACTGGTAACCGGACATAAAGTGCGCAATATATTTGAACGTAATGTTTCACGAACCGTCACATCTTCTTCTGAAGGTATGAGCAGTGTTTGGTCACAGTTGTAAACAAGACGTTGCGGTATTTCTCTGTCGATTAAGATCCCTTCATTCTTGCTTGGTATGAAAGGACAATCTTCAAGATCCCAAAGTTTAACTTCAGGACGTATTTTTAATTCTCTTTCCAAATCTGACGTGATTACGGCACAAACTTCTGCCAAATCTTTAAATTTGGTCATTGTAAATGAGAGCAGATAGAGTTTTAAAGATTTTGATTCAACTATGTATTCGCTTTTTGCATCTACCTTGATAGTGCCACAACAGACTTTGGGAATTCCTTGGTTGTTAAGAAAGGTTATTTCATAGCAGTGCCAGAGATCAAAACCGTTGAAGCTTTTGAGTTTGAGTACTGCTCGTCCCAAGCTTCGTTCTATGGGACGAAGCACGGAAGGATTATATTCGTCAAAGTAAGTTGTAGTGTTGGTTCCGAGTGATAGTTTACCTGCAGGCATTTTTTATCCTTAATTATCTAATTTTCAGTATGTTAATGTGTTACAAGCTTTTGAGATAAATGTGTTGTCATCTCCCTGAGTTTTTTTTACAAGATTGTTCCATTTACATTCATCTTTGGTAGGAGGATAGATTTTGTTCCAGCTTTCATACAGTTTTCTTTGAGCCGGCGAAAGTTTTATATCCCATTTATGAGCCATGTAAAGATAAGATCTTGATATAAGCCCGCGGGCTCTTTTGGGAGGCTGAGCTCGGCGAGCTTTGAAATCTATTGCCATTTCACATTGTCCGTACATACCCTGAGCATTCCATTCAGAGTAACGAAAGTTACTGCGATCACCGTTTACCTCACCTACTGCAGGGTAAAGATTGTGCAGATCTCCTTCAATCATGCGGAATTTTTGATCATCTGCTTCGCATTTTTTGCGTCCGGCTTCCTGCCAGCATTTGAGCTGATGCCCGAATTCCCATGCTGGCATAATGTGCTCTGCTTCGATACGGGCAGCACGTTTTGCATTTTTTCTAACCTGATAACCGCAGGCTTTGAGGTCCGGAGTGTAGCGGTTTTTGCTGAAGATCAGAGGACATCCGCAATAAAGAGTGGAAGGTTTTTCAAGCTGTTTCATTATTGACGGCATAATGCGTTTTGCCGCTTGGAAATCATCAAGTGCGAAAGCTTGAAATGAAACCAAGCAGGGGATTGTTAGCATCAGAATATTTTTGCAAAAAACTTTTAATTTCACGAATATCTCCCATGATCAGACTAAGGAACTTTGTATACTTTAGACCAAATAGATAGGATATGCCCATCGTTTGAAATGCGGACAATACTGAGAATTAGGAGTCATCCATGTTTGTAGATTTGCGTACAGTCGCATGTTTCGGCGTAGCCGGGAATTTTACCGGTCATTTGGAACAGGCAGGTGAAGCCGTTGATTTCACCAAGGTTAAAACTGCAGAAGCCAATGCCCCGAAAGCTATGTTTCCAACTTATATTCCAAGCAATTTTGAAGGAAAAGTACCGGCTTATCTGACTGTATATCCTTTTGATGAGTATCGTATTATTTTTCCAAAAGGAGAGCAAAAACTTCAGATTGAACCTGAATGTGCCGTTGTGTGCAAAGCCAAATGGCAGGACGGAAAACTCATTGATTTAATTCCTTTTCTGTTCGGAGCTTCAAATGACTGTTCCATAAGAAAACAAGGTGCCAAAAAGATCAGTGAGAAGAAAAATTGGGGAGCATCATCCAAAGGATTTGCAACCAATCAGCTTAAGATCGATTCCTTTGCAAAAGGAGGGATCCTGGATCGTTACCGTATTGCCAGTTTTTTAATTCGTGATGGTATTGCTTATGCCTATGGTGAGGATTCTGCCGTTCGCGATTACAGTTACTTCTATGAAAAACTTATAAACTGGTGCCTTGACAGAGTCAACAATCAGCAATGTGAAGGTCCGGCGGAAAAAATCGGTGATTATCTTAAAGCTGCAGGCTATCCTGAGCTTTTAATGATTTCCGTAGGAGCTACCCGTTATACAGATTTTGGTGAGCATAATTTTCTGAAAAGCGGTGATCGCAGTGTAGTGGTGGTTTACCCTGAAGATGTTTATTCAAAAGAAGAGATAGTCAAACGTGCTCAAAACGACAATCTTGAGGAAGATGATATTTCAGTGTTAAATCAGGAAGTGGTGCTTTAGCTTGCTTTTGTTTTCAAGCAGAGGAGCTTTTGCTCCTCTGCCTTAAAGACTTAAATGGCGTCTTTCAACATCTGTGCTCTGTCGGTTTTTTCCCAAGGATAGGAATCATGACCGAAATGACCGTAAGTAGCCGTAGGCAGGTAGATGGGGCGTAACAAATCAAGCATCTTGATAAGCCCGTAAGGTCGTAGGTCGAATACTTCAGGCACTGCGCGTGCAATTTTTTCGTCTGGAACAATTCCGGTACCGAAGGTATTGATGGAAATTGATACTGGTTTTGCCACGCCTATAGCGTATGACACCTGCAGTTCGCAACGTTTGGCAAGACCTGCTGCCACAACGTTTTTGGCAACATAGCGTGCAGCATAAGCTGCCGAACGGTCCACTTTTGAAGGATCTTTACCTGAAAAACATCCGCCGCC
>CABQMD010000048.1 GCA_902465145.1 uncultured Succinatimonas sp.
ATCGGGATTAATAGACGTGTTGGAAACAAAGTCTGAGCGGGCATAGTATTAATGTTTTACTGCGGAAAACGGGCATATTTCTCGCAAAAGTGCATAAATAAGCCGTTCCCCCACCTATACTGCAAATTCTGTGGATTAGTTGTGGAAAAATAAGATTTCAACAATAATTTGGTCTTCATTAATCCCGAAAAAACACTGATCATGCCGTACCTACGGCAACGCTTGAGATCCTGGTGCGGGTAAATTAAGAAAAGCAGAGCGGTGATTTATGGTTAAAGCGATATGATGACTGACGGCGATCTTAATTTCAGGCTGTTTATATTTATAGTACCAAACGGATATTCATGAATAAGATCACCGGTGTTTAGTACCATTTAGACCTTAAAATCGCTTATTTAAGCCTTTTACGCTGTATTTTTAGTTTTTTCTTATAGGGGATACAAAGAAACTTCATTTGGCATAACGGTCAAAGTTCTGAATTTTTAGACTTTATGACAGCTCTTTAAGATATTAGTATTAGTCCTGTCTTGAGCTTACCGTCGTTAGTGAAAGAACAGCAAGCTTTCTTCATTTGTGTAAGATGATTTATAAAAGTTTAGTAAGGAAAGTTCCTATGTCCAATTAAAAAACAGATCTTCTATATTCGGCACTGTGGTCTGCAGCAGATGAGATGCGCAAACTCATCTCATCACTTATCAAAGCGTTGTACGTGATCAATTTCGACGATTATGAAGACGCTGCCTTGGGAGATGCATACCGATAACTTTAAAGGTAAGCAGGCTATCAACGTTTTAAATGATCGCATCAACTGGAGCATTGATGCGCAACTTAAGACCTTTTCAAAGCGTTGGTGTGTACTGCTTTCAGATCTGCAATATTTTGCTTACTCCTGGCGTGAAGGTGAGAATATCAATTTGAAAAATGACTTTGAAAGATACAAAGCCAACGGCGGGGAACTGTCAAAACTCAAATATTTAAAGACAGTAAGGCAGGAAGCTTCCTCTCTTATCCTCAATGATATAAGACCTCTGATTATAAGATAGTAGCAAAACTTGTTAGCTCCTATAAGATGGAAATAAAAAAGTGAACAAGATCGCTTAAATAAGCATTTTTCAGAGTTTTGCGGTCCTAAATGCATGAAGAAAAAATTAAGAGCTGTCAGAACTGTTTTGGACAAAGAAACGATCACTGACACACATGGCAGAGGACAAAAGTTTTGTTTTGCCCTCTGAATTAAACTTAGGCGTGAAGTTGTTTTAAAAAACGGCAGTGAACAGCCATGCTCTCATCAAGCTCGGGGTGAAATGCCAGTGCGGTTTGATGTTTATATTGCACGGCATAAATGTTGTCACCGTCACAAGCCAAGACCTTTACCTCAGGGCTTACTTTTGTGATCACCGGAGCACGGATAAAGGTCATGGGGATCTGCCCGACATCTCCGTAATTTAAGCTGGTGTGAAAACTTCCCAACTGCCTGCCGAAAGCATTGCGCTTTACTGTGATCGGAATCGTGCCGAACCATACGGTATCGTCATCTTCGAGTTTTGACGCCAGAAGAATGAGTCCTGCACAGGTTGCCAAAACCGGTAAGCCAGCTTCAATTCTCTCCTTTAACGGATTAAAGAGATCAAGTTCGTGCAGGAGCTTGCCCATTACGGTACTCTCTCCTCCTGGGAGTATCAAACCGTCAAAGGATTTTTTAAGATCTGCTGCTTGCCTTATTTCAAAGCACTCTTCGCCAAGTGCGTGCAACACTTTTTCGTGCTCGGCAAAAGCTCCCTGCAGAGCTAAAACCGCGACTGTCATTATTTCCCTCTCTCAGCCATGAGAACTTTGATTTCATTTTCGTTAATGCCGACCATGGCTTCACCCAAGTTTTCAGAGAGTTTTGCGATCATCTTCGCATCGTTATAGTTGGTAGTGGCCTTAACTATGGCTGCAGCGCGTTTGGCAGGATCTCCTGATTTGAAGATCCCGGAGCCTACGAACACGCCTTCGGCACCCAATTGCATCATGAGAGCGGCATCAGCAGGAGTGGCTACGCCGCCTGCTGCGAAATTGACTACCGGCAGACGTCTGTGCTTGTGTACATAGGCAACCAATTCAACCGGTACGGCAAGGCGTTTGGCTTCCTCATACAATTCGTCCTCGCGCATGGATACGATTTTGGCTATGCCCTGATTCATCACGCGCATGTGGCGCACAGCCTGTACGATGTCGCCGGTGCCGGGTTCTCCTTTGGTACGGATCATGGATGCACCTTCGGCGATGCGACGAAGTGCTTCGCCGAGATCGCGGGCACCGCATACGAACGGAACTGAGAATTTGGTCTTGTCGATGTGATAGACGTCATCTGCAGGGGACAGCACTTCAGATTCGTCGATGTAGTCGATCTCAATGGCTTCGAGGATCCTGGCCTCAACAATATGACCGATACGGCATTTTGCCATGACCGGAATAGACACGGCTTCTTGGATGCCGCGGATCATGGCAGGATCCGACATACGCGAAACGCCGCCTGCTGCGCGGATGTCGGCAGGAATGCGCTCCAAAGCCATTACGGCGCAGGCACCGGCTGCCTCGGCTATTTTTGCTTGTTCAGGGGTGGTGACATCCATGATCACGCCGCCTTTTAACATTTGGGCCAGCTCTTTGTTGAGTTTGTAACGATCCTGTTGCTGTTCCATTTTTGTACTCCTAAAGAGAATTCTTACTTGATGAAACAATATTTTGTGCAAAACTGGCTTTATTAAAATAATCAGTTTGGATATATTCAGTAAGGTCAGATAAAAGAAGGCAGTGATCATGCTTACCTATACCTTGCAAAAAAACAGTTCAGATCCCCTGTATATTTCATTGTACAAATGCCTGCGTAACGACATTCGTTCAGGATTTTTGCATGCTGGAGAACGTTTACCGTCCAAACGTGCTTTTGCCGTGAATCTGGGTATAAGCGTGATCACGGTTGAAAATGCGTATGAGCGTCTTTGCGATGAGGGTTATGTTTTTTCCATGCCCAAGCGCGGATATTACGTAAGCGATCTCAAGAATTTTAAGAAAAATAACGAAACTGTATCCGTGCTAAAAGACATAGTGAAACAAGATGCAGGTTCAGGAAAATTGCTGGCGGATTTTTCAAGTAATGAATGTGATCCCGAAGCTTTTCCTTTTTCGGTGTGGTCGCATCTTATGCGTCAGGTTTTAAATGAAAGACGCAATCAATTGCTGATGAATTCCCCAGGTAGCGGACTTTGGGAACTGAGGGAGGCCGTGGCACAGCATCTTAAGGCTTATCACGGCATGAAGGTGTTGCCTGAGCAGGTGGTTATAGGTGCAGGTACTGAATATCTTATGGGCAGACTTATTGAGCTTTTGGGATTTGATCTTACCTATGCCTCAGAAGATCCTGGATATGAGCGTATAGCTTGCATCTTTAAAAGTCACGGAGTAAAACATCTGGGAATAAGGTTGGATGAATTCGGACTGTCAGAGCGTGAGCTTGAGCTTACGGATGCGCAGGTAGTGCATATTTCTCCTTCGCATCAATTTCCTACCGGCATAGTGATGCCGGTATCGCGCCGTTATGAGTTGTTAGGATGGGCTTCGGCAAAAAGCGGTCGTTATATCATCGAGGATGACTACGACTCAGAATATCGGATCACCGGACGTCCGCTGTCCACCTTGCAAAGTATAGATGCCGAAGGCAAGGTCATCTATATGAACACCTTTACCAAGACATTGGCTTCGACCATGCGTGTAAGTTACATGGTTTTGCCGTTGAAATTGTGCACAAGTTTTGAGAAGAAACTCTCTTTTTACTCGTGTACGGTTTCAAATTTCGAGCAATATGCTTTGGCCGCTTTTTTAAAAAGCGGTGCCTTTGAGACGCATTTAAACCGTATGCGCAGACTGCTTGCAAAAAAACGCGACAGTCTTTTAAGCCTTATAGAAAAAAGCAAATTGTATGCAAAATGCAAAATTGAAAATCAAAGCAACGGTCTGCATTTTTTACTGAGAGTAGACACTGCATACACAGATGATGAATGCGTGCAAAGAGCACTGTCATGCGGGGTAAAGATAGTACCGCTGTCAAAATTCAGGAGAATTGAAAAAAAAGATGAACATGTCTTTGTGATAGGTTATTCGGCAGTAAAACTTACTGATATGTCGCAGGCGGTCAAAGCCTTGGAGCATGCTCTGCTTTAACCACTACCCCTGCGAAAAGCAGGGGCAGTATTTTACTTAAGCCATGAGTTTTGTAAGAGCTTTGACGTAGATCTCCTGCAACTGTTGCAATGATGACAAAGATACATGCTCGTTGGCTCGGTGTATGGTTTCGGTGATGGGGCCGAATTCCATGGTTTCAACGCCTAAAGGTGCGATGAAACGTCCGTCCGAGGTACCGCCCGAGGTGGTAAATACCGGCTCTCTGCCCATCACTTCTGTGACGCAGGTTTTCATGATATCGAGTAGTTTTCCTCCTTTGGTAAGGAAGTACGGCCCTTCATAACTCCAGTCGTAATCGCATTTAATGTGCAAATTATCGGCAATTTCACATACATGTTTTTTAATGCTTTCAAATGATTGCAGATCATTGAAGCGGAAATTGCAACGCATGGTATAAGTGCCGGGCACCACGTTGTCAGCTCCGGTACCGCAACGGCAGTTTGAAACCTGAAATGAAGTGGGCGGGAAGAATTCAGAGCCAAGATCGCAGGGATTGTCGATGAGAGCGCAGATAAGCCTTGCTGCATGATGAGCCGCGTTGTCACAGCTTTCGGGTACGGCCACGTGTCCTTGGATCCCGTGTACGGTAATGGTGACGTTGACATCTCCGCGGCGTCCGTTTTTGATTTCATCGCCGAAGGTTTTGACCGATGATGGTTCGGGGATCAGACAGTAATCAGGGATCAGATCGTGCTCTTTTAGATATTCTACGCAGAAGGGGACTCCTCCTACGGCATCGCCTTCTTCGTTTGAGGTTATAAGCAGACCTACGCTGCCTTTATGCTCAGGATGCTCTTGTACAAACTGCAACAAAGCTTCGGTCATGGCCGCATCTCCGCCTTTCATGTCGGCACTGCCGCGTCCGTAGAGGCAGGGTTCACCGTCAAGTTCATAGATGTCGCCGCAGTAAGGATCGTGATCCCATTGACAGTGATCGCCTTCCGGAACTACGTCGGTATGACCTAAAAACATGGCAAAAGGTCTGGTGTTGCCATGAATAGCTAAAAGGTTGGTAGTGCCTTTTTCCTGCAAAGTCTCGCAGTGAAAACCTGCCTTTTCCAATTTCTCTCTGATAAGTTTCTGACAGCCGTTGTCATTGGGGGTTACAGATTTAATCCTGACCAAAGCCTGAGCCAAAGCCTGAACTTTGGTAAGTTTTGGTGAAAGCTTTAAAGCTTCTGATGTATTGGCTGAACTTGGTGAATGCTGCATAAAATGATGTCCTTCAATGTTACCTTCGGCATTGTAACAAAACGGATCATCTTGCAGTCTGTTTGCAGAGCGGTTTACAGAAAAAGCACGGAAAAGGTGCTTTTTAAAAAGAACAACGCAACTAAAAAATTTTGGCCTTTTCAGTTGCGTTGCATGTTGATTAGGAGTTTTCTTTGATCACTTTGATGTAGATCTCTTTCATCTCCTCACGGGTAAGCTCTTTTGGATTGTTATTAAGCAGTCTTGTTACCTTGGAGGCGCTCTCAACAAGTTCGTCAACCACATCCAACGTTATGCCTTTGGCTTTGAAATCAAGGCTGATCCCGAGATCTTTGTTCAGAGCATAGAGTTCCTTTACAAAGAGATCTGCACATTCTTCATCGCTCTTGCCGTTGCAGTCAAGATCCATGGCTTTGGCCATCACTGCATATTTTTCAATGCATGATGATTTGTTGGCATCCATTACCTGAGGCATCAAAATGGCATTGGACAGACCGTGAGGAATATGATAACGACCGCCTAAAGGATAGGATAGGGCGTGAATTGCGGTGGTTCCTGACGAGGCAATGGCTATTCCTCCGAAGGTTGAGGCAACTTGCATAAGTTCGCGGGCTTTGAGATTTTTGGGATCCTGATAGCATTTGCGCAAGCTTTTTGCGGCAAGTTTTATACCGTGCAGGGAGAATGATTCGCTAAGCGGATTGTTTTTCTTGGAGATATAGCATTCCATGAGCTGGCACAGGGCATCGATCCCGGTATTGGCGGTGATATGAGGTGGCAATCCTACGGTTAACACTGGATCCAATAAGGCTACGTCGCAGATCATGAGATCGCTTACTATACCTACCTTTAACTGCTCTTCAGGGACCAGCACTATGGCATTGGGGGGGCTTCTGATCCTGTGCCGGAGGTAGTCTGGATCATGACGGTAGGAACTCCTCGTACCATGGGTTTTACTCCCTTAATCATCTCCTTTAAAGATACGGTATTCGTAAGCATCAGCGCGACGAGTTTTGCCGTGTCCATGGATGAGCCGCCGCCTATGGCGACGATGGCATCGCATGCGCGTTCTTTGGACTGCTCAAAGATATGCTGTACCTGCTCGTACGAAGGCTCGGGGGGGAACGTCGTGGATCACGTGTACGGTTATTTGGGCATCTTCGAGCAATTTTTCCGCGCCTTTGGTAAGCCCCAAAGCATATACGCCTTCATCGGTGATGATTTCAACTGCCTTGGAGCAGGCAAATATATTGGCTTCGGTGTTGCAACTGGGAGTACGCGAAGGAAAGAAAAGTGCTTTTGCCGGTTCTTTGTTTGAGCTTATGTATGCTCCTTTTTACTATGAAAAAGGTCATATAGCCTTAGGATGCGCGGATGCTACCAGAGCATATCATTATTTCAAA
>CABQMD010000049.1 GCA_902465145.1 uncultured Succinatimonas sp.
GTGATTGAAATTCTTGCAAAGCAGGGAGTCAAACTCATAGCCCTGCGTTGCGCCGGATTTAACAATGTAGATCTTGCCGCAGCTAAAGATAACGGGATCAGGGTAGTACGAGTTCCTGCGTATTCACCGCATGCCATTGCCGAACATGTATTAGCTTTGATCATGACTTTAAATCGTCGTACCAATCGCGCTTATGTCCGCACTCGTGACGGTAATTTTTCTTTAAACGGCCTGATGGGGTTTGATATGTACGGAAAAACTGCCGGTGTTGTAGGAACCGGACGTATTGCCAGATGTCTTATCGGGATCCTCAAAGGTTTTGGTATGAATGTGTTGGCCTATGACATTTTCCCGGATGAAACCTATGCAAAGCAGGCCGGGATCCGTTATGTCGAACTTGATGAGCTGTTTTCAGAATCGGATATCATTTCGCTTAATTGCCCTTTGACTCCGCAAAATCGTCATTTGATTAACCGTGATTCCATTTCCAAAATGAAGCGCGGGGTTATGATCATCAATACAGGTCGCGGCCCTTTGATCAGCACTGAAGATCTTATTGAAGGATTGCGTTCAGGCCAAGTAGGTTACGCAGGTCTTGATGTATATGAAGAAGAGCGTAATTATTTCTATCAGGATAAATCATCCAGCGTGATCACCGACGATAATCTTGCAAGACTGCTCAGTTATTCAAATGTGATGGTAACATCGCATCAGGCTTTCTTTACCCAGGAGGCTATGGGAAATATTGCTACTACTACGTTGGAAAACTGCAAAGCTTTCTTTGAAGGAAAAGATTTGATTAACGAAGTTAAGTAGTACAGTGCAGAATCTTTTACAAAGCCTCGCCATGCGAGGCTTTGACATTAACGAGCTTGATAGACACAGAATCTGGAGGTTTTCTCAAGGCATACTACGGATGAAAACTGTTCTTTTAGTTTTTCTTCGTAGCCTAAGAAGGAATTACCTACCAAAAACAAATTTCCCCCTTCGTTTAGATGTTTGGGGGCTTCCCTGATCATGTTCATTGCCATCTCGCGCTCTACGGCTGTTCCCTGATGAAAAGGCGGATTTACGGCAATCAAGTCGAATTTTCCAAGTCCCTGTAACATATCAGCACTTTTTACTTCAACTTCAAGTGAATTGAGAGTTGCATTGTGCTTCGTCAATGCCAAAGCTGATGCACTGATATCGGTTGAAAGCACGTCTTTAAGTCCCAGGCGTTTTAGGCTAAGACCTACCACGCCGCACCCGCACCCCAGATCAAGTGCAGTCTTTGCAGGAGGCCTTTTCCTAGATAACGCATTGATTAACATTGAAGTTCCTTCGTCAACCCTGCCTTTTGAAAAGACTGCCTCATCTTGCATGAGTTTGATTTCAAAGCCTCCGCATTTGAAAGTAATTTCCTGCATTTTTTGATATGTTGCCGCGTTTTTTTCAAGACTAACCCCAAAAAGGGTACATTTTCTGCGTACGGCACTTTTTTGCGGATCACCGAATTCATTTAGTAGCGATGACGCACTTTTCCCGCCTGAATCGTTGGCTCCGGCTGTAAAAATAAAACCTCCGTGTGAAATTTTTTTAGACAGCAACTTTAATATTTTTTGATTCTGACTCTTGCTTTTGTCAAGTATCGTCAGCAGAACATCTGACGGTTCAATGTTCGGCAGGACTCTTTCTAAAGAGCTGTAATAAACACTGAGGTGTTTATAGTTAAAACTTTGTTCGGGAGCGTCGGTGATCTGTTGTCCCATTAACGCGGCCATACGGGAAGCACAGAGATAATTGTCTACGATCATCTGCGTTCGCTTGGTTTGGGCCGCCAGTTTTAATAATTGTTCGTCTACCAAAGTTCCGCAGATAATAAGTCTTTTACCTGCAAAGATTGAAGACACAGGTTCAATAAGATCGTAAAGTGCCGATTGCATTATTCAGTCTCCTTGCGTGCTTTCAGAACAGCGGCCAATTTGACATAAGCGTCTACACTGAGATTTTCGGCACGATCCGTGAGTTTTATGCCCAAGGCCTCTATCTGTTCAGGAGAAAAAAGTTTACTCAAAGCGTTTCTCAAAGTTTTGCGGCGTGCTGAAAAAGCTGTTACGGTTACCGTATTTAGGAAAGGAGCAAGGGCTCGCTGTTCGTCATCAAGGACTCTTGGAACCAATCTTACTACAGCAGAAGTCACCTTAGGACGCGGAAAAAAAGCAGTATTCGGAACAACCAGCATGGGGATCACTTTAGCGTGATATTGCGCCATTACGGTAAGTCGTCCGTAATCTTTTGAATCAGGAGATGCAGCCAGACGTTCCACAACTTCCTTTTGCAACATAAAATGCATGTCTTTAATGCCTTTTTGTGACAGCAAATGGAAGATGATCGGTGACGTGATGTTGTAGGGCAAATTGCCGAATACTCGCAACTCTCCGGCTCCCGGGAGCTTTTCATAGTCAATTTTCAGTGCATCGCCTTCTATGAGATTTAGTCCTTTTAAAAAAGGATCGTGACGCAGCATTTCAGCCAAATCTCGATCAAGTTCGATGGCAGTTAAAGATCCGGCACGTTCTAGGACCGGACGGGTCAGGGCTGCATGGCCTGGGCCTATTTCAACTAAATGATCTCCTGCCTTGGGGCCTATGGCATCCACTATCTGAGATATGATGTAATCGTCGGTTAAAAAGTTTTGCCCGAAGCGTTTACGGGCCTGAATGTGGCGAGGAGGCAAAGCCATTGCATGTTCTCCTTTGAAAATGAAAGCCCGTTGACTAGCTAGCGGGCTTGAAAAGACGTTTTAAATCACTGAAATTACATTGAGCTGTGATTTTCTTTTTGATGATCCATATTGAATCCGGCTTCGAGTAATTTGGCATCGATAATGTGAATGTATGCATTATCACGTAATTGTTGTTCCCACAGTCCAGATTGCTCTTGGAATTCACGTTCAAACAGGATCTCACGAGCGCGGCTCTTATAAGCGGCATCACTTCCGGTATCGGTCTTGATATCTTTTAACAAAATGATGTGCCAACCAAAAGATGAACGGATCGGGTTGGAAATTTGTCCCTTTTGCAGATTTACCATGGCGCGGGCAAAAGCAGGATCAAAAATGCCAGGAACGTTGTAACCTAAATCACCGCCTTTCCCGGCAGAGCCGTTATCTTCAGAGTATTTGCGGGCTGCATCGGCAAAACTGTATTCCCCGTTTAAAATGTTCTGCTTAATTTTTAAAAGTTGATCCCGTGCCGCATCGTCCGACAGAATTATTGATGTTTTTAACAGTATATGAGCCGCATCATACGTGGTGATGGGGTCGACGGCATCGTTGGAAATGTCAAAAACTTTCATGAAATGCAGACCTATGGGAGAGCGCATGGGGCCTATGAGAGTACCCGGTTTGGCTTTTACTACTGCCGGAAGAAATCCCATGGGAACACGGGTTTCGGGTACGTAACCAAGATCTCCTCCTTTTGTTGCTGAGGCATCTGTCGAGTAACGTGCCGCTACGGACGCAAAAGATGCTCCTGAATTAAGAGCTTTCTTGACTTCCTGAGCCTGAGCTTGAGCCTGGTTATACTGGGCTTCAGTAGGGTTGGCTGAAAGAGGGATAAGTATTTGTCCCAAGTGATAGCGCGGTTCGATACTGCCGCGTTTTTTCAGTTGCTCTGCCAAAGCATTTACTTCGGCATCGGAGATGTTTATGCGTGAACGTACTCCTGATCGGCGAAACTCATTGATCATGTACTCATTACGAAACACATCGCGCTGGGCTGCAGGTGACATTCCTGCTGCCATACCGTTTAGCAATTGTTCGGGGGTGGTATTGTTTTTGGCCGCCGTATCAGCCAAGGCTTGATCAAGTTGCATGTCGGTAAGTTCAATACCGCGCTCTTTGGCCATTTGCAAGACCAAAGTATTGGTGATGAGATGTTCCATGGCGGCTTTACGTGCGCCGAGCGGATCTAAAGTGATTTTTTGACGTCCGGCATTGGTAATGATGCGTTGTTGGGCGGCATTAAGTTCGCTTTCTAGGATGATGTCGTTGTTAACTACAGCGGCGGTGCTGTCAAGCACCACCGGGGTTGCATTCACCTGCGTTACTGCTATGGTTAAGGTCAGACCTGAGATCAGCTGTCTTAATTTCATTTGAATTTCTCCGCTCCTTTTTGTCAGCGGTTGAGGTTTGTCGGATCGACAAACGGCATGTAATGAGTATTAGGCGACATGGGATTGTCAACGCCGTCAACTTTGATTGTATAGAAGTTTTTAAGTTCAATCTGTACACCGATCACGCGATCGCGTTTATGTTCGCGTTTACTCCACTCCATTTTGGCGTAATCCTCGTAGAAAAGCGCAACGGCCGTACAGCAATTTTCACGTCGCAGAGCGAGTTTACGATCGATATTGAAATTTTGATCGAGATCGCGGTACATGGCAGCCGTCAGGCGATAGTTGCGACCTAACGCAAAAGTTGCCCCGATCCCGGCTTGTCTTAAGTCGCGACTTTTCCATGCTCCGGTTTTTTTGTAGTTTTCAAGATCGTAGTTACCGTTGCGATAGAAGCGGTAATTGGCGGTGATGCTTGCAGTGGCTGTTCGATAGGCTGCCGACAGGCTGTAGCTTTGAAATTCCGAGTGTTCGGTATCATATGCCGCCGCCGAGTGCAGGGTGATGTTATTAAATACAGATGCATCAAGATTTGCGGCAAGCAGTGAGCGCGGATAGGTCGGGCGTTCGTCGGTTTTGAGCAAAGTTACGCGAGTAGGCTCAAAATTGTAAGTCTGAGCCAGCCCCATTCTCAGAATTTCGCGATCATGGGGATCCAGGATCCTTGAGGTAATACCTGCAGTTACGGCATTGATATCAGCTATGCGGTCGATACCGGCAAAGCGTCGGAATGAGAATAACGAGTAGTAATCGTCCAAATGATCCTTGGTGTCGTAAAGAGCGATCCCGCTTTGGTCGACGTAGGGAATGTACTGATATTTAATCTCAGGTTCGATGGTCTGAGTATGACGCATGTCAAAAGCTTTTCTTTCAAAAGTCGTGCGCCCGCGTGCCTCCAATTCGTATAGAAAGCGGGTTTCACTGTGATCCAGACTGTCAAAACCTAAGGCATCGTATCTTTTATATTTGTCCAGTTGCCCCTGATCATAATGCGTGGCAAAACCTCTGGCTCCTATATCCAGAGTGGTTCCGCGCAAATCAAATACGTGATAGCTTACGTGCGGTTCCAAATGAGTGCGTACGGTGTGTTCGGCATAGTAGTTGTCAAAACTTTCCATTTCAAAACGAGTGATCTCACCGTAAAGATCACCTGACAGTCTGTCGTAAGTACCGTTCATAGTTCCCGAAAGTTTGGGAAGCATGGAGAAAGGACGGTTGGCTACTGAACCTGAGGTTTCGGGGATCAATGACTGGTAGCGGCGCAGTTCCGCTGCCAGTGTGTAATGAGGACGAACATAATTCATATGCAGCTGTTGCAAAAGATGATCGTCGGTAGTAGCCGCATCAGGTTGCGCCAGATCAGTTAAATAACTGTAGTCGTTCGGGCGTACGCGTTGAAAGTTAATTCCTGTATAAAGATCTCCGTTTAAAAAGGAGGCTCCGGTATGCAAATGCATGTACCAGCGCTTATGACTGCCGTCTGGATCTTTTCTTGGGGTCCAGTCGGTATCGTTGGGTAGATAATTAAAAATCAGCGATCCGGAAACGTTTTCCCAGGGCATGAAACGAAATTCGTTGAGGAATTGCCAACGGTGTTCCCCAAACCACGAAGGAGTAAACGTCCAGTCATAGTTCGGAGCCAGATTGAAGTATACGGGTTGAGTAAATTTTATGTGCTCAGATCCGAGACTGAACGACGGATAAAGCAAACCGGTACGTCTTTCATTGGTGATGGGAAAGTTTACGTACGGCAGGTAAAACACCGGAACAGGACCGGCCCACAAAGCGGCATTCCACGCTTCGCCGAATGCCTCGTTGCGGTCAATATCCACAGTTGACGCACTTAAATGCCACGAGCTGTCGTCTGCAGGACAGGTTGTAAGCGTTCCGGATTTAAAAGTTTGTGAATTTTTGGCGTTGTCGATGTCGTGCTGTTTGGCACTGCCCCGCAAAACCGAGCCGTTGAATTGGAATTTGGTATTACGCAGTTGAACAGATTTATCCTGCAGGTGATAAATTGCATCTTCCTGAGTATGTACGGTATATTCTCCGTTTCTTATTACCGTATTGCCGTGAGTGGTGAACGTTTGTTCCTTCTGGGCGTAATGTGCCGTGTCAGTGTCGATGCGCCTGTCGCGTTGAGCGATGTTTACACGTCCTGAGTAGACCAGATCATTGTTCTGCTTGTTAAGATCACCTGAAACCTTGTCCGCTTCAACCGTGACCGGCGTGGTGTTTACATCAAACTGTTCTGGGGAATTGTAGGAGGGAACTGAGGTGTAGCAACTTAAATCGGCAGCGGGAACCGGCATGTTGGGCGCTGTTTTGAACGGACGGCTCTTCATGAGGGTAACTAATCTTGCGGCAAAAGTTGAACTGTCTGCTTTTTTTTTGTTTTTCAGGTAAAGCAATGATGCCGGAGATTGCATTACCTCATGTTGTGTTGAAGCAAAATCCGTGACCGTTTTGGTTCGATCCAAGGTATTGCCCAAAACGCGGCCCGTTGTAACTGAATATTGAGGTAATTCAGCTTTAGCCGCAGTGGCCAAAGCTACGGCGCAGGCCAAAGTTGTCAGGGCAAAAGAGAAACGTAGATCTGTTTTTTTCACAAAAATA
>CABQMD010000050.1 GCA_902465145.1 uncultured Succinatimonas sp.
ATTAATTATATGTTAGCCAAATAATCTAATTTGAGTTTACAGGTTGAATTGCTTGAGGATATCATCAGGACTTTCTTCGCCATGTTCTTCTATGTCACGAAGTTTGCAAAATTCTACATTATCCATGGCTAATTCCATGAAAAACACATTACCCTTTTCAGTGAAAAATGTTACTTTGCTAAATTTCGGAGTATCGAGATTTACACTGATGTTAATTTGTAACTCTTTTGGCAAAGCCAACATTTTGGGTTGCGATTGAGTGATTTTTGTATGTAACTCGCGACTTATCGTCGTAACGTAATTACCGAGAATTTGATTCATCAATTCTCCAAGCGCATTGGAGACTTCTTCTGAAGTGTAATTATGAGCTTGCTCATTTTCCGGGATCCCTACCATAGTCATGTAGCTCTTATAGAGTTCCATTGCAGTCTCTTTTGGAAAGTTAATCACTGCCATTCCGGAAAAAGATCCTGTAAACATTGCGAAAGTGCCTATGTCTGGAGTAAGCGTGGTTTTAGTAATGGTTTGAATCATCGGTGCATAACTAATGTTGTCTCCTGTTGCAGAAGTCAAAACACCAGTAACGCTATCGCAAAGCTTTAACAACAGATCGGCATAATTGACGGTTTTTAAATGTTGATCAGACATCCAGCCTATCTCCTTATTGTTATTTGATTAGATATCTCCTTTTCTTTTCAGTAATAAAAAAGGACGGATAAAGACTTAGTTTAGCACCACCTTTATTCTTAATAATATAAATTTTGGCGCAAACTTATTTGTCTTTACATCATGCTCAGTCAGGTAACTTTGCATGATGTCTGTTGTATGTAATGTTAATTTTAACTTATTTTATTCCGAGTTCTTTTATCTTTCTTGTTAAGGTATTTCGACCCCAACCAAGCAATTTTGCAGATTCTTGTTTGTGATTACCGGTAAAGCTCAGGGTTGCTTCAAGCATAATTCGTTCAAATTCGGGGACAGCTTCTGAAAGTATGTCACGTTCACCTGCTTTGAGTCTGCCATCAACCCAATTGCGTAATTGTTCTTGCCATGAAACTTTTTCCGTTGTTGTTCCGGTAATTGAGGTTGCCGATTTTTGGATTTGAGGTTTTGCGTGTAAAAATTCAGTTGGCAGATCTACCAATTGGATGTCTCTGCCTGTAACCATTATAGTCAGATATTTACAAAGATTTTTTAGCTGTGTGACATTGCCGGGCCATTGTTGACGACAAAGAAAAACCAGAACTTCAGAGGTCAATTTTTTAGGTTCTGTGTGGGCATCTTGAGCTGCTTGAGCTAAAAAGTGTTTTGCCAACATGGGAATATCATTATTACGCTCCCGCAATGCTGGCATGTTTATGTTAATCACATTTAGTCTGTAAAAAAGATCTGCAATGAATGATCCGTCGGCCACCATGCTTTCTAGATCTTTTGATGATGTGGCGATAAGTCTGATATCAGAACGTATGCTTTTATCCGAACCAAGAGGAACGTATTCACTGTCTTGAAGCAATTTGAGCATTCTAGTTTGGGCCTCTAAAGGCATATCGCATATTTCATTGACAAAGAGAGTTCCGCCTTCTGCCCGGCTTAAAGCACAGGATAATTGTTTTTGTCCGCAGTCGCCAAAAATTTCACTTTGCACCATTTCTTTTGGCATTGATGACATATTAACGGTTATAAAAGGTTTGGAACGTCTTTGTCCATGATTGTGTAACGCCATAGCAACAAGACCGCGTCCTGTACCTACTTCTCCGTGTACCAATACAGGCAACTCCGTTTTTGAAACGCGACCTATAAATTTAAATACTTCCTGCATTACAGGGGATTTGCCAATGATTTCATCATTGTCGTCTTGATCTTTGGGCTTTGGCTGTAATTGAGGATTTGCTTTTTCTTCTTTGAGTTTCAGAGAATTATAGCGGTGCATTGCTGCTCGGCGTATTACCGCGATTGCCGATTCTATGTCAAAAGGTTTTGGCAGATATTCAAATGATCCCTGCTCATACGAGTCAATGGCTGCGGCCAAATCACTGTGAGCGGTCATGATAATGAAAGGAATGTTTTCATCAACTTCATGTACTGCCTTAATTAAGGCCAAACCGCTAATTCCCGGCATGCGTATGTCAGAGACAATTACATCGGGGATTTCGTGTTGAAGTGCACTCAAAGCCGCCTCTCCGTTTTCAAAGAGGCGGTGCTGTATACTGTTAACGTCTAAAGCTTTGTCAAAAACAAAACGTATGCTGGCATCGTCATCGATGATCCAGATCATGGGATTCATAGATTTTATACCTCGCTGAATTTTCCGCTTTTGGGAAGGGGCAGGATCAATTTAAAGGTTGTCTCGGTTTCATCGCTGAGACATTCCAGCGAGCCGCCGTGACGTTCCATAATGCTTTGTGCAATGGAGAGCCCTAAGCCATTGCCGCTACTTTTAGTGGTTACCATTGGATAAAAAATGGTTTGGCGCATTTCTTCAGGAATTTGTGGACCGTTATTGGAGATAGATATGGCCACTACGGTCGGGTATTTGCGATCGCGAATGATTACTCCAGATTCGGCTCGAGTTTTAATCCTGATACAAGGATGCGGTGTATGAGCTTCATTCATAGCGTCTTCCGCATTTTTTATTATGTTTATCAGCACCTGTTGCATTGCATCAACGTCAAGCTTCAATTCAGGTAAGGACGGATCGTAGTTTTTTTCAATCCTTACTTTTTGCGATTGGGTCTGCATGGATTGAAGTGAAAGAACTTTTTCAATAATAAAATGAATGTTGGCCCAAATGAGTGGGTTAGGATGTTGGGGACCCAGAAGGTTATTTACAAGATTTTTTAATCTGTCGGACTGTTCTATGATCACTTGGGTATACTCTTTGAGTCCTTTTTGATTGCTGTAAGTTATTTCCAACAACTGAGCAGCTCCGCGTATTCCTCCAAGCGGGTTTTTTATTTCGTGAGCCAAATTACGTATCAAATCTCTGGCAGCCATATGCTGTGTCTGCAATTGCACCGCATCAACAAGACGTTGCTGATGTACAAGGGAACGCAGTTCGATGATGAGACCGTGGCGACGTGAGTTGTAAGAACTCACGTTAATGTTAACTACAATCGAAACGCCAGGTTCAGGGGATAATAGTATGTTGGCAGCAGAAAATCCTGGAAAGTTGGATTTAATCGGGACGGGCAGATTTGACATAAAAGCTTTTTCTGTTTTATCCACGATATCGCTGAATTTAAGTGTTTCGATCTTTGATCGAGACATGCTTAAAAGCTGTTCTGCTCCTGGGTTGGCATAGATGACGCGCAACATAGGGTCAGTCACCAATACAGCGGTGTATAACCCTTCTAAAATAGATTCAGCATCAACTTGCATAGATAAATCCGATCTAAAAATGTGCAATATCAATCTTATGAAGATGACTTTAACATAAAAACAGCATTTGAGCACAATTTTAGTGCATAAAAACTCAATTTTATTGAAAAATTTTTGAATTAAAATTAATTAACAAGTTGTTATATAACAAAAAAGCCCAAATATCTATATATTTGGGCTTTTAAATAAACAGACTAAATTAGTGCTGAATTATTCGTTATTCTTCTTACCACCAGCAGCACGGAAGGCACGGATACGATCCATTTCAGACAGGTTCTTTTTACGCAGACGCAAACTTACCGGCGTTACCTCCACCAGTTCGTCTTCATCGATATATTCAAGACACTGTTCAAGTGACATCCTTACCGGAGGAGTAAGAATAATGTTGTCATCAGAGCCTGCGGCGCGTACGTTTGTAAGTTTCTTGGTTTTTAACGGATTCACGGTCAAATCGTTGTCACGTACGTGTTGTCCGATAATTTCTCCTTCATAGACTTCTTCGCCGGGACCGACAAACAAACGGCCACGTTCTTGCAAGAACCACAACGCATAAGGAACCGTTTTTCCGGTGTCGTTGGAAATCATTACGCCGTTTTGCCTGGATCCAATGGTTCCGCCGACATAGGTGTCATAACTGTCAAATGAATGGTACATTAGACCGCTACCAGAGGTCAGTGTCATATACAAGGTTTGGAATCCGATAAGACCGCGGGAAGGGATGCGGTAATCAAGACGAACACGGCCTTTGCCGTCAGGAACCATGTTTTTAAGATCACCTTTACGACGTCCCAATTCTTCCATAACCGGTCCTTGATTGTCTTCATGCAGATCCAATGTCAGGACTTCATACGGTTCAAGGGTTTTTCCGTTTTCTTTTTTAAGGATGACTTCTGGACGAGATACTGCCAGCTCATACCCCTCACGACGCATTTCCTCGATAAGTACGGACAGATGCAATTCACCGCGTCCGGATACTCTGAAACGGTCTGCTTCCTCTGTTTTTTCCACACGTAATGCTACGTTGTGGACCAATTCCTCTTGCAAGCGTTCTTCAAGATTGCGTGATGTGATGAATTTACCCTCACGGCCGGCAAAAGGTGAAGTATTAACGCAGAAGTTCATCGTTACCGTAGGCTCGTCAACTGTTAATGCCGGCAAAGCCTCTACTGCGGAAGGATCGCAGATGGTATCGGAGATTTTTAATTCACCAAGTCCGGTTACGGCTACAATGTCACCGGCTTCAGCAGTTTCGGCAACTTTTCTGTGCAGTCCCAAGTAATCCATTACCTGACCGATCTTACCTTGGCGGGTATTACCGTCTCGATCAATAATGGTAACGGTTTGATTGGCGCTAGCTTTGCCTCTCTTAACGCGTCCTACACCTATTACGCCTACATATGAGGTGAAATCCAGTGAGGATATTTGCATCTGGAAGGGTCCGTTAAGATCTGAGTCTGGAGGAGAAACGCGATCAACTATGGTCTGGAAAAGAGGCTCCATGTCGGTACCTGGTTTATTTTCATCCAAGCTTGCCCATCCTTGGAAAGCCGATGCATAAACTACAGGGAAATCTAACTGTTCGTCGGTAGCTCCTAAGTTGTCAAAAAGATCAAAAACCTGATCTATGACCCAACTGGGTCTGGCCCCTTCTCGATCGCATTTATTTATGACTACAATAGGACGTAATCCTTGTGCAAAGGCTTTTTGTGTTACGAATCTGGTTTGAGGCATGGGACCGTCGACGGCATCGACTAATAGCAATACCGAATCAACCATGGACATGACTCGTTCAACTTCACCGCCGAAGTCAGCATGACCCGGTGTATCGACGATATTGATTCTATATCCGTGCCAATCGATAGCTGTATTTTTCGAAAGAATGGTGATGCCGCGTTCTTTTTCAATGTCGTTGGAATCCATGACTCGGGTTTGACCGAGTTCGTTGCGGTCCAGAGTGCCGGATTGACGCAGAAGGCTGTCTACCAATGTAGTTTTGCCGTGGTCAACATGCGCGATGATGGCGATGTTGCGGATCTTGTTAACATCCATCTTGATTACCCTGTGGTTGGATCAGAAATAACGGTTCTTATTTAGGAAGCGCAAATCTGCCTGCCAAAGAACGCTTGACTGTAAGTATTTTGTTTAAAAAGTAAAGTCAGGCGTCGGCAGAAAAAAGGTTGAGGTCACGCGGTTAAATACCGTTTATTGTGCCTTGTCGCTAAAATCACAATATTTTAGCCGAAAATTTGGTAGATGATGCATTATTTTGTATGTCAAAGTGTCAGAAGTACAGGTAAATAATGTAGTTTGTTGACCCGTATAAGAGATAAGCCGCAATCTTTTGGCTCCTTTGTTAAAATAATCATTGCTGCAGTTTGTTTTTATAAACGGGGGTTTTGTGAGAGAGCTTTTAAGGTTTTTTTTCAAGCGCATTAAAAGGGACAGTTTAGGTCTTGAAGCTTCGGCATTGGCGTTTACCTCTATTTTGGCATTGGTTCCTGCGGCCACGGCAGTTCTGTCTGTATTTGCTTTATTCCCTTCTTTTATGGGGGTAAAAGAAGCTCTTAAACAGTTTGCGTCACACAATTTCATGCCGGTATTTAATGAGACGGTGAGTACTCATTTGGGCATGTTGATCGAGCACGCAGCTAAGCTTACGGTTACAGGCTCAGTTGCTTTTTTTGTCATTGCGTTATTGTTGGTCCGATCAATTGATTTTTCTTTTAATCGGATTTGGCACGGCGGACGCCGTAAATTAGGTTCTACCGTAGCTATTTATTGGACTTTGCTGACATTAGGACCGTTATCGGTCGGCTTGATTATATGGATCACTACCAAAGTTTTCGCCTATGCGGCGTTATCAGGAGGTGTAGTCGGTATCCCGATGGTAATAGCTTATTTTGTTTTGCCTGTGTTGATAGAAATCATTGTGGTGACGGCTACTTTTATGGTAGTGCCAGCTGCTACGGTTAAATTTCAGGATGCCCTGCTGGGAGCCGCTTTTGTTACTATTTTTCTTGAGATTTCAAAGAAAGTATTTAGTGTATTTGTTTTAAATTTTTCAGGGTACCAGATGGCATACGGTGCTCTGGCTGCTATTCCTGTTTTGATGTTGTGGATCTATATCAATTGGTGGATAGTCCTTGTTGGTGCTGAATTTACCGCAACATTAGGGATTGTAAGATCCGGCAATTGGGAGGGCATTCCTCCGTTTATGGTTTATTTAGCTAATATGACAGGAACTACTTTGGGATCTGATAATG
>CABQMD010000051.1 GCA_902465145.1 uncultured Succinatimonas sp.
GATCCGACCCGCACGCGTATTTTGCTTCTGAACAAGCGGGAAATAGCCAAACTTATCGGAAAGAGTCAGCGTGCAGGTTATACCATCGTTCCTTTGAAACTTTACTGGAAAGGTTCTTGGGCCAAGCTTGAGATCGGAGTTGCCAAGGGCAAACAGGAACATGACAAACGTGATTCCATCAAAGACAGACAGTGGGCACGCGATAAAGAACGTGTTATGAAAAAGGCCTTCAAGTGAAGGTTGCATTTGCAAGTTAATTTGTTAAACTTGTAGCTGTCTTGGGGGTGATTTTTGGCTTCGACCGGAAGCGTGAATTCCAAGGCGCATGTCGAGGTACAGTGCCTCGTAAAACAGCTGTAAAAAAATAGTCGCAAACGACGAAACCTTCGCTCTCGCAGCTTAATAACCTGCTGAAAGCCCTCGATTCCAAGCCTTTCTAGTGACGCTTGGTCATATCGGGGTCGGTTCTTCACTAGATCGTGTGGAATCTCCGTCTGAGGAGGAAGCATTAAATCTTTTATCAGACTGGACAGAAGGTGGCGTGGCGATCCGCAGCCCCTGTCGAGATTAAAGATTGCCTAAACATGTAGTGCTGAAGATGAAGCCTTTTGGGACGAGGGTTCGACTCCCTCCACCTCCACCATCACATTTTTTTATTATCCTGCCAAACCTATCCATTTAAAAATTCTTTTGAATTTCATAATGTAAGTATTTGTTTACCATGCCAGATCCTGCCAACATGTGCCGATATATACACTGTACTGGGAACAGTTCCTACCTCCCCAGGCATTTTGGGGGAACAGGAGTATCCAGAAATATGATCACGGATGCATAGGCTATGGCGGCAAAACCTAAAGACGGTAAAGAGGTATCTTTGTCAGATGGAAAAGGTCTTTATTTGAGTGTTATGGTTAACGGAGACAAATCGTGTTTTTTACAAAAATCCTCCCAAAACTTGGACACAGAGTATTTGCATCGCTCCTTCCTTCAGACGTGCATGAGTGTATTACTTCTTTGATAAAGAAGGAAAAACTTGAAATCATTAAGAAGCTCATTTGCATTTTGTTACGGCAATGCGAAGACTATGCGTTTAATGCTTGAATTATTGAAATGTAGCATCTTCAAAAAATATCTAAATTGTTCAGACGTACTGCAACCGAACATTGTCCCGCCATTTCACCTGCGGAGCTTCCTTTCCGATCATCTTCTAAGATCCTGATGGATCATCTAACGGATCCCTAATAATCGTTTCATTTGGTCGCCAGATCCGTCATCGATGACGGCCATATCTTTTACCTTAAAAACCTTAATGCTCGTAAACCAGTATAAAGAATGGAAAATATCGTGAATCAGATGAGAAAAGCCCCCATCCGAAGATGAGGGCAATTCCCTTTGTGTTCAGTCGGTTACAAAAACATCTAGATCATGACCTAACGATCTAAATGCTCTTTGAATAGTGTCGATTTTTGTCGAATGTTTAAGATCGAGGACTCGATTTATTTCCTGAGGTGTTGTTCCCATTCTCTTAGCTAAATCACTGGGACGTATATTAGCTGACAGTATAGTGTTATGCAATAAAATTTTAGAAACTACAGATAAAGGCAATGATACTAACTTTTCTCCATCCATTGGTTCTGACGGCAAGGGAAAAGACATTTTCTTTTCAAAACAAATATCAGCAGCAGTGATTAATGCGCCTACCGCTGTTTTAGATAATTCATCAAGCGACCAGATTTCAGAATTTATTTCTGGGATATCTCTAAATTTTAGAAGATACCCTCCCTCACCATTGCTCTCCAGATTGACAGGATATTTGTACTTGTACATACAGACTCCATTTTGAAACTAATCCTAAAAAAGTGGCGGGGAAAATTCCCCGCCTTTAGATTTACTTAGATAATCCAAGTTGCTTTTTAATGTTCCTTGCGGATGCATTTGAAAGTTCTTTTGAATGATGTCTGGTACAAGTGGTCCACTTATCGCCGTAGTACAGCTTGTAATGATCCGTTCCTTGAGTAATCAGTACACCTTGTTTTCTAAGCTCATCCAAAAAGGATTTAAGTTTCATAACTTTTCCTTTTTTGTGAAGTTATTAGAACACAAATGTTAAGCTCTTCACTTGCTTAACTAAGTTATATTTTTACATATTTGTTAAATTTTTTAAACAAATATGTTTAAGTATGTATGACATATGCATTAACTTTAGTGGGAAAAGTTCCGAGTTGACCCGCAATAGGGAATGGCTAGTAATTTGGTAAGGTGTACACGGTAACGTGCAGGCTGAAAGAAGCAAATAGCAAAAATCAGAATGAGCAATAAATGGCTTTCATAAAAAACCGCACTAATAGTGTGCGGCTTGCTGAACTTTGACAGGTTTTAATCAGTCCTTATTGCTTTTGGCTTCAAGTCCGTTGTATTCGAGAATAGTTTCACGAGAGAATTCGCGTTCGCAGTAATGACAACGCATCATTACCTTACCATCCTTGTCCGTACGGATCAGGAAACGAGGGGTAGCGCCATGTTCTATATGGGTAATGCAATTGCTGTTAGGACATTTAAAATCACCTACGGTTTCATGAGGAAGACGCAGTTTATATTTGTCTACCACCTTGTAGTCTTTGATCTCATTTACAGTGGCATTAGGCGCAAGAATGGAGAGTTGACCTGTTTCAGACGGTGAAAAAACCACATTGGCTATTTTAATGAGATCTTTTTTACCAAGAGCTCCGGAGCGTACATTGAAACCGACTGTAAGTTCATTGTTCTTGCTTAAAAACTTGAACATACGCAGGATGTTGATAGCCTGACCAGGGGCAATGTGATCAATTACAGTTCCGTTGGAGATGGCTTCAACCATCAGGTGGCCCTGATCGGCAGTATTCAGTTCTTTGCTGACGGACATCTTAAAGCTCCTTGTTCATGACCAGTGCCAAAATGGCTTCGCGGGCATATACGCCGTTGGCTGCCTGCTTAAAGTAATAGGCATGCGGATTAGCATCCACATCAGTGGTAATTTCGTCAATGCGTGGAAGCGGGTGCAAGATCTTCATATTTTCCTGAGCAGTATCCAGCATATCAGCGGTAAGTACGAACTTTGAACGTAAGTTCTGATATTCAGTTTCGTCAAAACGCTCTTTTTGTACACGTGTCATATAAAGAATGTCCACCTCAGGGATGACTTCTTCTAAAGTGTTGTGGAAACTGTATTTGATGCCACGTTCGTTGAGAATATCGAGAATGTATTGAGGCATGGCCAAAGAATCAGGTGCTACCAGCATGATCTCTGCGTTGTACATGGATAAAGCTTCGGCCAAAGAATGCACGGTACGACCGTATTTGAGATCTCCTACAAAAGCAATTTTGATGTGATCAAGACGTCCTTGGGTTTCATAAATGGAGAACAGGTCGAGCATGGTTTGCGACGGATGCTGATTGGCACCGTCACCTGCGTTTATGATTGGTACCGGAGCGATATCCGCAGCCAGTCTTGCGGCACCTTCACGGTTATGGCGGATCACCAAAGCATCAACATAGGACGTGATGATACGAATGGAATCAACTAAGGTTTCGCCTTTTTTGCCAAGTGAAGTGTTGGCTGCGTCAGGAAAACCTATTACCTGACCGCCCAAACGATGAATGGCGGTTTCAAAGGAAAGACGGGTGCGGGTTGAACCTTCGAAGAAGGTAACGCCTATAAGTTTGTCTTTCAGGAGATCGTTACGCGGATGAGCTTTGAGTTCGCGGGCAGTTTTCAGAATAAGCTCGATATGCTCTTTGGTAAATTCAGAGACCGAGATGATGTCTTTTTGGAAGAGAGGATTTGTCATAAAAGTCCCTTGTAACTGATTGTGAATAACAGTTGGGAACGGGACGCTCTTTCAGGAGCGAATGTACGTGAACGTTTTGCATCGTTGCACTGTTCCTGAAGATTGCATTATACCGAAAAGACAAGCAAAACGAGCTGTATTAAAAATAATTCTTTGAATTTTAAGAGAATAAAAATCTTTAGCAGAAAAATTGCAATCTGCAGATTTTTTATCTATAATTGTTGCCACTTCTGCAGGGGCATAGTTCTAATGGTAGAGCAGCGGTCTCCAAAACCGACGGTTGAGGGTTCGAGTCCTTCTGCCCCTGCCAAAATGCACGTTTTATATACGTGCGTTTTTTTTATCTACACCTTTGCTATATATCCACAAACCAGCATTCCCAAGTTTTTTTCGTTAAAGTATCCTATGCTTTGCAGAATTCTGAGCATTTGATCTTTGATGAACTGATTTTTACTACAAATGGAACTTTGTTGTATTTTCAGGAAAAGTCCTGCCGGATATATTTTGATATCGGCAGTGATTTTTTTGCGATGGTTAAAAGAAGGAATGAGTGCCTAAAACTTTCCTTTGAAATTTTTTTTTAAAAATTCCCAAACACTTCTTTTCTCACCGTTTAAACAGCAATATTTACCTTCAAGCGGTGCGCGCGTGCTGTCACAAAGCAAGAGATCGTACGGCAGATAATGCATGTTCTGATCATACGGCAGTACTGATATTCCTTTGCTTTGCAAAAATTTTTCCAGATCAGCTAAAAAAGGTGCAGCCGATTGCATGTCAATAAAGAGATCGGCTCTTTTTTTGCGCAGATGCCAATTCAAGCGTTGAGGAGGTTGAAGATTGTCAGAACCGTTTTTTAGCTGATTTTCAGTTTGAACAGTTTTTTTCTGTATATCGATTGTGTCGGATATGGCAAGCTGTTCAGAACGAGCTGATCCTGATTTTTGTTTTTCAGAAGCGATATTTTGATTTGGAACTAAGAAATTTGAATTTGATGCGGCTATCGTATGTTGTATTACGCTGTCCTGAAAAAGTTTTTTAAATTCAGGCTGAAGCAGAGTCAAAGCACTGCTTTTCATTTTCCAGCGTATGCATTCCTCTGCAGTCATGAATCTTCCTCAGTAACAAAAACACGCTTAAGCATAACATGCGCTTGCATGACTGTCACAAAGAGAAAGCGGAGCAAACTAATGGATGAGCGGAAAAATAATATTTAATGAGGTAACAACAGGCAAAAACAAGATATTTTTGACGGTTAATTTACCAATTGAGCATGTTAGTGTTTGGATGCTGACCGTAGTCGCGGTTCATGCTGAGGAATATTTATCAAAATCCAGGAAAGGAGTTTTCAATGATCAAAAAATTTTGTCTTAAGTTTTTTGCCGTGCTTTGCAGTGCCTTAATGTTGAGTTTGGTAGGTGGAAGTGCGTTCGCATCGGACACCGATACGGCGATTATATTTTTATCAAGAAGCGGGAACACGGAGCAACTTGCAAACTATGCTTCGGAGCTTACAGGCGGAGATGTGTATAGAATAGAATCTTCGCCTGAATATCCTGATGATTACCATGCTACTGTCGATAAAGTAAAAGAGGAAATGAATGCCGGAATTTTGCATGGTTTTAAAGACATAAGAATCGATTTGTCAAAATATGACAAAGTGATATTGGCAACTCCGACTTGGTGGGGACATATTCCAAGCCCTTTTGAAAAATGGTTGCATACTGTGTCTGCCGATTTTAACGGAAAAAAAGTAGTTACTTTTAACAGTCACGGCGGAAGCGGAATAGCAAACACCAGAGCTGATTTGGAAAAAGCCTTGCCTGCGGTAGCATTCGGTACGCATCTTTGTGTCTCAGGGGCACCGACTAAGGAGCAGGTGGAAAACTGGCTTAAAGAAAATCATTTCCTTTAAAATCTTCAGGATAAACATTTTATTAAACAGCCGTCTGATGTTTTGCAAGATTTCCTGCGCTTTTTAAAATGAGGTAAGGAGCTGGTTATGAAGTACGGACAGGATCATTCTAAATTGCGTTTGGAAATAGCTCCGAAACAGAGTCCTGAATTGCTTGAAGTACTTGAGCTTATAGAGCAGCGCACTCAGAAAAATCCTTGGAATGTGCAATCTCTTTGTGAGTGTTTTGCTGATCCCTATAAACTTTTAGTGCTTTTTTATGTTGATCAGGTGATAGGTTTTGCGGTGATTTACAACACCAAATTTTCTACCGATCTTCTGACCATAGGGATAGATCCTGAATATCAGGGCAGAGGATTCGGAAGGTATTTACTCGAAAATACTCTTAAAGAAGCTCTTGCAGGAGGAGCTACAGAGTGTTTTTTGGAAGTGCGGTTTTCAAATTTAAGAGCAATTTCCCTGTATGAAAGTGTTGGTTTTGTAAAAGCTGGAGTGAGGAAAAATTATTATCAGGCTTCTGGGAATGTACCTGCAGAGCATGCCTACACCATGCATCTTGAGAACATTTCTTCTTGCTTAAACGTTGCAGACAAAAGAAGAAAGAGTCTACTGACATTTCAAAGCAGTGAGTAAAAAGATCCTTACTTGTATAACTCCTTAAGATACAAGCTGAAAATTTGTTGAGACTACCATTTCAGGATCTTAAATTATGTGATCTGATTGGCGTTTACGGCATAGTTTTTTTGTAAACCCCCGTTGTGATGCG
>CABQMD010000052.1 GCA_902465145.1 uncultured Succinatimonas sp.
TAATAGTCTTTTTTAAAGAACTTTTCTGAATTAAAAAGTCGAAACTTTGTGTTTTGTAGTATTGAAACTGGCTATGTTATTAGTTCACACTTAGGCCTAAAGTTTTTTTTAAATTATGGATCCTAAAGACAGAATCAAAAGAGCGCAGCTTTTTTCCAAGGCAGCTCAAACTTATGAGCAATATGCAAAGCCTCAGAAATGTTTTGCCGATATTTTGGCAAGCGGGTTAAAAGGACATCTTGCCGGGAAAAGAGTGTTGGAAATAGGATGCGGTACCGGATATTTTTCGGAATTATTGCTAAAAGAACATCCTTCTGAGCTGGTACTTTGCGATATCAGCGACGGCATGCTCGAGATGTGTCGCAAACGCTTTAAAAATCATCCTGAAGTTAAATTTATCAAAGCCGATGCCGAGTGTGATGATCTAGGAGAGCGTTATGATTTCATCGTTTCAAATCTTGCCTTTCAGTGGTTCTCATCCATGGAAGACGGGCTTATAAATTTAAGACGTCATTTAACTTTAGGCGGCGTTTTATGTTTTTCTACTTTTCTTAAGGGCAATCTGCGGGAAATTTCTGAGCTTTCCGGGATAGGGATCTCTTATCCTAGCTATATGGAGATGATCGACATAGTTGAAAAGGTATTTTTCTGTGTCCGTTTGGATCCCGGGCGTTGCGTTTGTCATTATCGCGATGTCCAGACCATGCTCAAAGAGTTGAAAGCCACCGGAGTTACTTCGGTATCCAATTCTGCCGTGCATTGGACTAAAGACAGACTCAAGGTGTTTAAAGAAGAATACGCAAAACAGTTTACTGATGAGCAGGGTATTTATCTTACCTGGAAAGGCGTGTTCGTAATTTTGCACGATTAAGACAATGAAAAGGCGCGGTAACCGCGCCCTTTATTGAAGTCATATCAAGAGTCTTTAATTTTTTTCAGAATTTAAAGTCTTGTTGTTCAATACGATGAGATCGGCTGCAATATAGTCGACGATCTCCTCGCAGGTGTTGCCGATGAGCGCTGCCATGGCACCGCTTCTGCCTGCAGATCCTACGAATACCGCGTCGGCGTCAAGTTTGTTGCAGATCTCGGGGATCACTTCATCGGGCATGCCTTCTTTAATGTGGCAATTTTCCTCAGGAATATTGTGAGCCTTGGCAAATTCAAGAATACGGCGCTTGTGCTCTTTGACTATGCTCTGAGCAAATACCTCAGGAGCATAGTGAGGAACTTCGAGCATAATGGTCGGCAATACCACCGAAGCAGAATTTACAAGATGGATCTTGCCCTTGGTGATCATTGACAACTGCTGAGCTTCACGCAAAAGCGCCACGTTGGCACCGCGGTGACCTTCAAAAGAGAAGTCCACGGCCACGACGATGTTGCCGCCTGCCTTCCATTCGTGATCTTTGGCGATCACCACCGGTACTTTTGAATTGCGCAGTAAGTACCAGTCGATGGGGGTAAAGAGTATGGAATCCAATACCTTGTGATTATTGGCAGCCTTGATGATGAGATCGCAGTTGTCATGTTCGGCTTCGGCCAGGATCCCGGCAGCGATGTCACGGGTGTAAACTGCTTTCGGAGTGATCTTGACCGGGCTTTCTTTGATAAATGGCTCAAGCAGATCATCAAGCTGTTTTTTGTTGGTGGCCAACACGTCCTGACGGGTGGCTTCTTCACTCATGCGATTTAACACATGAATGTCGGCGGAGAAATCATAAACCAGCCTAAGTGCGGTGATCTCGACACGCGGATTATACTTGGCAAATTCGATGGCGCGTTTTAAAGCAAGTTGCTCGGAGCGTCTGGGTTCGATGACCGCGATGATGCGATTGTACTGTCTCATATAGCCCTTCCTTAGCTTCTTTGAAGAAGCGGACAGATTCAGATTTTCCTACTTCAATTATAGGCACTAAATCAAGGCAAAATCTTGAAACAGCACGCAAATAATAAAATTTAGCAAGGCCTTTCAAAGTTTAACGTTTAAGTTCTCGCGGGCGTATTCCCAAAATAAGAGCTGCGACGAAATACACTGCGGCACCTCCTGTGATCAAGGCTGCAAGACAGAGTATCGAAGTGAAGGTATCCATGGCAAACCAAATGTCGTTTCTTGGGGATACAAAGCGTATGCAAACAGCCATCAGGGTACCTGATAAGGCAATTTTTATGATGAATTTCAACGAGCGCAGACTTACTGTATAGATGTCGCGCTTTTTTAAAAACCATAACAGCAAAAAAGCGTTTACGTAGGCTGCAAGAGCCGTTGAAAGAGCAAGTCCGACGTAACCTAATGGTTTTATGAGTATGAGGTTCAAAACTATGTTGGATGCTATCGAGGCTAAGGAACAGCGTACCGGAGTTTTGGTGTCCTGTCTTGCCGCAAATGCCTGAACCAGTACTCGTACCAACATGATGGCGCAAAGACCCGATACCGAGGCTAAAAGGGATGCTGATGACAAAAGCACCTGCTCTTGGCCGAATGCTCCGCGCATGAACAGCACTCTTAGGATAGGCTCGCGCAGGGCGATGATGCCGCACATTGACGGTATGCCCAAAAGCAGCACCAGCCTTACTCCCCAGTCCAACGTTTCGCGATAAAGTGTAGGATCTGCTTTCAATCTGGCTTTGGACAATGCAGGCAGGATCACCGTGGAAACGGCTACTGCAAAGATCCCTATGGGAAATTCAAGCAGTCTGTCTGAATAATAAAGATAGGAAATGGCTCCGGTTGCAAGAAACGAAGCCAATAGAGTGCTTATGAAAAGATTAAGTTGCGAGGCACTGACTCCTATAATGGCAGGCAGCATCAGTTGTCTTATTTTGGCAACTCCTGCATGAGACCAGGCAAAGCGAGGGCGTACCAGCAGGTGCAGCTTCATCACGAACGGCAGTTGAAACAGCAGTTGCAATATTCCTCCTGCCACCATGGCATAAGCAAGTACCAAGTTAGGATTTACGCTGTTTTTCCCGAAGATCAGCACTGCTCCTATCAAGGTGAGGTTTAATATGCACGGAGTGACTGCCGGAATGCCGAATTTTCCGAAAACATTGAGCACCGACGAACAAAGAGCCGTAAGCGTAATAAAAAACAGATAGGGAAAAGTGATGCGCAAAAGGGCGCTGGCGTCATAATACTTTATGCCGTCGGCTTCTCCGTTTAACGCCGCCTGAAACCATCCCCAGCCGAACACGGCGGTGAGCACGGGCGAGAGCAGCATGCCGGCTACGGTTACCAGCAACACTATGCCGCCTAAGGTTCCGGCGCTTTTACTCACCAGCTCTTTTAAGGCCTCGGAGCTTTGCTTTTCCTTGGTTTGGGTCATGACCGGCACGAAAGCCTGGGCAAATGCGCCTTCTGCAAACAGACGTCTGAAGAAATTGGGAATGCGGTTTGCAAAAAAGAATACGTCCGAAGAAAGTCCGGCTCCCAAAACCGAGGCTATTACCATGTCGCGGATCATACCGAGAATTCTTGAGGCGAAAGTGGCGCTCGAGGTCACCATGCCGGATCGTAAAAGTTTTGCTTTGGCCATATGCTCTCCGTTTTTTTCGCCGCACATATTAGCAAGCACGCCGTCATTTGGATGCCTTTGCGTTAAAAAAAGCGGCGTTTTAAATTGATATGGGAAAATATCAGAGCCGGTTAATCTTTTTAGCCCAAAGCAACATCAAGCACCATCATGAGCAGAAATCCCGAAAGGACTGCGACGGTAGCCAGATCCGATTCTTTGTTTCCCATGTTGTGCGATTCGGGGATGAGCTCTTCTATTACTACGTAGAGCATGGCTCCTGCGGCAAAGGAAAGAAACCAGGGCAAAAGTTTGACTACCAAAGATGAGAACATGACTACCAGTATCGCTCCGACCGGTTCGACTATTCCTGAAAAAGAGCCTAAGGCGAAAGCTTTGAGACGACTTGCGCCTTCTGCGTAGTAAGGAACTGATACAGCCGTGCCTTCGGGAATATTTTGAATGCCTATGCCGACGGCAAGGGCAATGAGTGTACCTAAGCCTGCGCTGAGATCTTCTGCTGCGGCCGCAGCACAAACACCGACTGCCATGCCCTCTGGAATATTGTGTATGGTGATGGCTAAGAAAAGCAAAGTACGTTTGCCCAAAGTCGTTTTGGGGCCTTCCGGGGTACTGGCAAGCATGTGCAGATGCGGTAAAGAACGGTCAAGTGCTATGATGAAAAGTACGCCAAATACAAAACCGCCTGCTACGGAAAAAAGTCCGGCTCCTGAAGACAGAGCTTCTTTTTGTGCGGGGAGCAACAGCCCAAATACCGAAGCTGAGATCATGATCCCAGCTGAAAATCCCAAAGAAAGCTGAGTCAGCAGGATTTTTTTTGATGATTTGAAACAAAACACCAAAGCAGCGCCCAAGACGGTACATAAAAAGGTAAAACCGGAACTTAAAATTGCCAGAGTTAATGTCGACATGTGGAAAACCTTTTGGTTAGCATATGATAACTTGTGAATTTTAACAAAATACCGAAAGCATGCGTTGTCCAAAAAAGCACAAAGATAGCTCGGATTTTGCTTTTTCCCGTCAGATTTTGGTCGGGACGCCGTGATGTGCGATCATGTAAAAAAAAACTGACTGAGACTTTAAAATGAGTGAACAGAATCTCAGCGAACAGCTGTTTAAACCGAAATTCAATTATCCTGAAACTTCTTTGATCTCAAACTCCGCCTGTCCTTTGCCCAAGCTTGTCAACAAAAGTCATGCGTTAGGCTATACCCGGGGCTGGTATCGTGCGGTTCATCGTTTTTGGTGGATATGGCAAGGCGGCAATCTTCTGGATATCGACGAATGTTTAAGTGCGATCGCCTCGTCAAAAGCAGAGCGTACAAGAAGCGAATGTCTGGATACGGTTGCAGTCTACGGAGGCGGAAATTGGATTTTCGAATTCTCAAAATTTGCTCAGGAACGTGCTTTGAAAGGACGCAAACTGCAGGAAGAGGGGAATTTTCAAAAGGCTGCCCACCAGTTTCGTATGTCTGCAAGATATTTTTCCATAGCCTCATATCCTCATCTTAAAGGCGATGTACTGGCAGCCGATGCCGCACTGCTGGGAAGACGCAGCTATCGTGAGATGTGCAATTGTGAAAAAGAGTACGTATATCTTGACGAGCTTAAATTCAAAGTAGGCGGTAGCGAAGCCGAAGGCTTGCTGCATCTGCCGGACAGAGTGCAAACTCATCCATGTCTGGTGTTGCTTACCTCGTATGAAATGAGTGCCACCGGATTTTATGCTTTTTATAAAGAGCAGTTGCAGCCTTACGGCATCGCCTTGCTGGTATTGCAGATGCCGGGCATAGGACTTTCGGAAAAACTTACCTTAAATGCCGATCAGTCGCAGGTTTTGGATGCCGCCTTGTCAGATCTTAAGGACAATCCTTATGTCAATGCCTCGCGCATCGGTCTTATGGGATTGCGTTTAGGCGGCAGTGCCTGTATCAGAACTGCAATCATGCATCCTGAAGCGGTGACGGTCCTATGTCTTATCGAGCCTGCCGTGCACAGTTTCTTTACCAACAGAAATATTTTGGATTCGCTTACGCTTTGCATGCGATCGCTTTATGCCAATCGTCTGAATCTTGATGCCTCCAACTGGGATACGGTGATCCCGCAGTTAAAACAACTGTCGCTAAAGGAGCAGGGCTTGCTTGGAAGAGGCGCTCAGAGTGCGATCCCATGTTTTACCGCCTCGCTCAATGCCTTTACCACCAAAGATGATTTGAAGCTGTTGCAGGAGCGTTTTACGAACATTGAATGCCGCTCGCTTGACGGCGGAGATTATTCAGATTTTATGTACGAATCGTTAAGAAATTCCGGGGAATTTTTAAGAAAACATCTGCTGTAACGACGCTTTTTTTACTGGAAATAAAAATGAACGGCAAAAAAAATTCAAAAAAAAGACTGGTTGTGAAGTTGGGAACTTCAACTTTGACTGCAGGTACCAAACATCTTAACAAACCGGCTATGCTTGAAATAGTCAAGGTGGTCAAAAAACTGATAGCTTCAGGTTATGAAGTGGCCGTGGTGTCGTCAGGAGCCATAGCCGCAGGACGTGAATTTTTAGGCTATCCCGAGCTTTCAAACGACGTAAGTTCAAAACAGATGCTCTCTGCTGTAGGACAGGGCAAACTTTTTGAAGTGTGGGAAGATCTGTTTTCAATTTACGGTTTGCACATAGGTCAGCTGCTTCTTACCAAGGCAGATCTTGAGAATCGTGAACGCTACCTCAACATACGCGATACCGTCACCGCCATGCTGGACTTCGGAGTGGTCCCGGTTTTCAATGAAAATGATGCCGTAGCTGTATCGGAGATCAAAGTAGGCGACAACGACAATCTGGCCGCTCTCATAGGCGTGCTGGTTGAAGCCGAGGCGGTGATCCTGCTTACTGATCAGAAAGGATTGTACAGTGCCGATCCGCGTAAAGATCCTGAGGCAAAACTCATACGCGAAGTAGAAAGCATAGACGAAAG
>CABQMD010000053.1 GCA_902465145.1 uncultured Succinatimonas sp.
ATCATCCTTACCGATACCGACATTGGTGCCGGGATGGAAGTGAGTACCGCGCTGACGCACGATGATGGAGCCTGCGGAAACAGTCTCACCGGCGTAACGCTTGACGCCTAAACGCTGTGCATTGGAATCGCGGCCGTTACGTACGGAACCGCCAGCTTTTTTATGTGCCATTTGAAATTGCCTCTCAAATTAGCCGGCAATGCCGGTGATCTTAAGGTCGGTGAACCACTGACGGTGACCGGTAACCTTCTGATGATGCTTACGACGACGGAATTTGACGATCTTGACCTTTTCACCGCCGTGAGCGCCCAGTACCTGAGCGGTAACCTTAGCGCCGTCGATGTAAGGGGTACCAACCTTAATGTTGGTGCCGTCAGAAATCAAAAGAACCTTGTCAAGGTCGATATCAGTACCAGCCTTGGCATCGAGGAGCTCAACGCTGACGACGTCGCCCTCGGAGACCTTGTGCTGCTTGCCGCCGCAAAATACTACTGCGTACATGCTAAAACTCCGGGTATATTGCAGGAGTCTTCGCTCCCGCAGAAGAATTAATCATTAATGCCCTTTCAGGGCGCTAGTGGGGCAGTATTTTAGCGCGTTAGAGTCATGATTGCAAGATACATTGCAAACGTATAACGCTTATGGCACTCACTGTTTCATGAATGCCTGCCCGCCAAAAATAAACCGAACGAATTTTACCCTGTAAGTGCGTTCAAATCAAGAAAAGCTCACCGCTGATGATAAAATAGCGCACTGTTGATTAGGGGGAACTCATGTCCGATTTCATGCTCCTGACTGCAGACGGCTTGCAACGCGTTGAAAAGCTGCTGTTTAAAACCTTACAGGGCACCCAAGAAGAAGAAAACGTCAATGCAATGTGCATGCACGTGGTGCGTGCAGGCGGCAAACGCCTGCGTCCGAGGCTTACTTTGTTAAGCGCCGCCGCTTTATTGCATGATCAAGACGGTAAATTTTCAGATGCCGTTGAAAGACTGGCCGCTGCGGTTGAACTTTTACACACGGCATCGCTCATTCACGACGATGTCATCGACAAAGCATCATTGCGTCGCGGCTGCAGCACGCTTAATGAAACCGACGGCAATCACGCGGCGGTACTGGCCGGTGATTACATGTTCACGCGCTGTTTCGTCCTGTTGCACGCTTTAAACTGCATGCCTCTTTTCGATTCCATGGCACAGACCGTTTCGGCTTTGGTCACAGGAGAACTTGATCAATTAAAAAGGCAGGGGGATCTCAGCGTCAGTGAGCAGGATTACTGCCGTACCGTTTACTGCAAAACCGGAGCGCTGTTTGAACTTGCCTGCTCGGGATCGGCAATCCTTTTCAAACGCTCAGACGATGAAATCGAAGCCATGAAAAAATACGGCAGACTGTTAGGACAGGGCTTTCAGGTAGCAGATGATCTTCTGGATTATCAAGGCCGCAGCGATAGCACAGGAAAGGACGTGGGAGAAGATCTGGCAGACGGTAGGATCACCCTGCCTTTGATTTTCGCCCTGCGCGATCTTTGCGGCAAGGAGCGCGCGGATCTTGAAGACGCTGCAAAATCAGGAGACTTTTTGCGTGTCAGAAAAACCCTTGATGAGATCGGCGCATTGAAAAAAACTCAGGAATTTGCTCTGCAAAGTGCCAAGGAAGCGGCGGCTTCTCTTGAGATTTTGCCAAAATCTCCCTATCGCGACGCTTTATGTGAAATTGCGTTAAAAGCAGCCAGGCGTTCTGCCTGATAAATTAAATCCGAATATACTCAAAAGGCTCCGATCGGAGCCTTTTGTTTTTCTTTAAAGCTTTAACGCTTAAGCGAAAGGATCTTCCAAGATTATGGTCTGATTGCGCTCGGGTCCGGTTGACAAAATGGCAACCTTAACTCCAGAGAGCTCCTCTAAGCGGCGCACGTAAGCGCGGGCTTTTTCAGGCAATTCATCCCATGAAGTGATTCCGAAAGTATTGCTCTTCCAACCGGGCATGGTCTCATACACAGGTTCAACGCCTTCGTAATCAAAAGCGGAGAAAGGAGGAAGCGAGCTTACACTGCCGTCTGGGAACTTATAGGCTTTGCAGATCTTTACTTCATCAAGATCATCAAGCACGTCAAGTTTCATCAATGCAAGCCCTGACAGCGAATTCAACACGGCACTGCGGTGCATGGCCACGGCATCGAACCATCCGGTACGACGCGGACGTCCGGTAACGGCACCGAATTCCTTGCCGCGCTGACGTATATGCTCGCCCAAATCGTCATTAAGCTCGGTAGGATAAGGCCCGCCGCCTACGCGGGTGGTGTAAACCTTGGCAATGCCCAATACGTAATCAAGGGCCAGAGGACCGGCACCTGATCCGGTTACGCATCCGCCTGCGGTAGTATTGGATGAGGTAACGTAAGGATAGGTTCCAAAATCGATGTCAAGGAAGGTACCCTGCGCACCTTCAAAGAGGATCTTCTTACCGTCTTTTCTTGAGCGGTCGAGTATGTCAGAAACGTCCGCCACCATCTTCAGCAGGCGTTCGCGATAGCTCATCACACTTTCCATCACGCTCTCATAGCTCACAGGCTCGGCATGCAGGTATTCTTTAAGAATGAAATTGCGGTAATCAAGCAGAGCCTTGAGTTTCTGCTCGAAATAATCCATGTGGAAGAGGTCCCCCACGCGCAGACCGCGACGGGCCACCTTATCCTCATAGCATGGACCGATCCCGCGACCGGTCGTACCTATGGCACCTTTACCGCGGGCTTTTTCAGAAGCCTTGTCGATGGCCGGATGAATAGGCAACAACAAAGAGCAGGATCCGTTGACGCGAATGCGTTCCTCGGCATCGGTTATTCCGGCCTGGCGCAATTCTTCGATTTCCTCAAACAATGCAACCGGATTGACGACCACGCCGGAACCTATGAGGCATTGGCAATCCTTGTGCATGATCCCTGAAGGAACGAGTCTGACTACAACCTTGCGATCACCTACCACCAGAGTATGACCGGCATTGTTTCCGCCCTGACTGCGAACCACCACATTGGCTTGAGAAGTGAGCAGATCGGCGACTTTGCCCTTACCTTCATCGCCCCATTGCGTGCCAAGCACGACTACATTCTTAGGCATTTGTATATCCTCAATTCCCGCGCACGGGATCTCGTTTGAAAAATCGGTGACGGAGAAAAGAAAAATCCCGCCGAAGACGGGATTTTAACTCATTTATCTCTCTACGGCATGTCTTGAACCGGTTTTACCGTCAAAACTGCCGAAGAACCTGAAGAAATCGTTATCTTTAGGTTTCAAAACCATGACATCGTTTCCGGATGTCATCGAGTTTCTGTAAGCATCCATAGAACGCATGAACTCAAAGAGCTCCTGATTTCGCGAATAGGCTTCGGCATAGATCTTCACGGCTTCGGCATCGCCGTCACCGCGCAAAGTACGGGCAGCCTTTTCCGCTTCGGCAATCTTTACGGTCACTTCTCTGTCAGCCTGAGCGCGAATAGCTTCGGCATCCTTGCGACCTTGGGATCTGTGCAGTTTGGCCACGGCGTCACGCTCTGCGCGCATACGCTGATAAATGGAATTGGAGACCTCGGGAGGCAGATTGATCTGCTTGATGCGCACGTCGATGATGCGCACGCCCAAGTCACGGGCAGAAGACCCTATGTCGCGCAGTGCATTCTGCATCACTTCGTCGCGTTTGGTGGTTCCGAGCGTTGAATTGTCGGAATTTTTCTGGCTGTCGAACTCATTTTCAGTACGATCGCTGTCCTGTCCTGAAACGATCTCATGAATAGTAAGACGACCTATCTGCGAACGCAGGGAATTGTTGATCTTGCGTGACAACAATTCCTCTGCCTGCATACGATTGCCGCCTGCAGTAGTAAGGTAATAGGTAGCCGCATCCTCGATCTGCCATTTTACATAGGAATCGATGATCACGTCCTTCTTTTCCGAGGTAACAAAACGGTTGGCACTCTGATCGATGGTCTGAATGCGCGAATCCATGATTTTTACCTTATCGATGAATGGCACTTTAAAATGCAACCCAGGTTGCATGACATTGAGCGTGGCGTCATCGCTACGGGTGACTTTACCAAAGCGGGTCACGATGCCTATGGATCCTTCCGATACCACATAGCAGCATTGGAACAGCGCAAACACCACCACGACAAAGGCTACGATGATTAGATTCAGGGTATTGTTTTTCATATTTGTTTACCTCTGTCCGTATCCGTTGCCAGAAAGCGGAGGATACCCGCTCTGACGTCTGTCAGACGACGATGAAGTTTGTTTTTGCCCGGGATCCTGCGAACTCTCCTGCTGTGCTTTCTTCAAAGCTTCCTCACGCAACTGTTGCAAATCCGCGTCGGTACTGCCCGTGCTCTTGCTCTTTTGAGACAACTCGCTAGGCAAAGGCAGATAGATCACCGGAGACGAACCTTCGGGAGTGTCGAGAATGACTTTTCTTGAATTCTGCATTACCTGTTGCATGGTTTCAAAATAAATTCTGCGACGGGTGATCTCAGGCGCTTTTTCGTACTCTGGCAAAACCTTGTCAAAACGGGCTACCTCACCTTGGGCATTTAAAACCACCTGTGAACGGTAGGCTTCGGCTTCCTGACGAATTCTCTGCACCCTGCCTTCGGCTTTGGGCAATACTTCGTTTGCATAAGCCTCGGCTTCGCGCTTGTAGCGTTGCTCGTCTTCCTGAGCGCTGATGGCATCGTCAAAAGCTGCTTTCACCTGATCAGGAGCACGCGCCGGCAGGAAGTTGACATCAACTATGGACAAACCGGTATTGTAAGGTTCGATGATCGAAGTCAGAAGCTCACGGGTATTTTGTCTGACCATCTCACGGCCCGAAGTTAGAATATCGTCCATGAGCGTGTGACCTACAACATAACGCAAAGCACTGTCGGTAGCCTCAAGCAGGGTATGATCAGGATCAACGGTTGAATACAGGTATTTCACCGGATCGCTGATGCGGTACTGCACGTCCATCTCGACTATCACCACGTTTTCATCTTGGGTAAGCATGGTGCCTGAGGACTGCAAAGCACGTACCTGTTCGATGTCGACTATATTTACATTGTCGATACCGGGGATCTTCCAACGCAAGCCCGGATCCACCACGTCATACATTTTGCCAAAACGCAAAACTACTCCGCGTTCGGCTTCGCGTACGGTATAAAACCCGGAAACTATGACTCCTGCCAAAGCCAGTACCAAAGCAAAAGAGGCCATAGATCCGATTTTCATTCCGGAACCCTTACCTCTTCCAAATCCGCTGCCTCTTCCGGATTTGAACTTCTTAAAGAAGCTATTTAAAGCATTGTTCAGCGACTCGATGGGATCATTTGATTTGCCCATATTGCCGCGATCACGACCCCAGGGATCCTTATCTCCGTTATCGGAACCGCCGGAACCACCGTTGCCCGGAGCATTCCAGCCCATAAGATTTTGGTTTGTTTCTTTCATTATTTTTCTCAAACGAATTCAGAGCGAATCGAAGTCGAATTCGCGGCTTTTACGCCATGGAATTTTCCCTAAGCAGGAACGCGCAAGCGCACCGCCAGTATCCTTGTCGATGCGGGATGCATCAGCTTCCAGCATGCTTACATCAAGAATATTGTTGCCGTCTTCGTCGTATTTTTCACTCAGCACTGCTTTTTTTACATAAAGCATGCTGCGTAACCTGCCGTCACGAGGATCTATCTTAACAGTAAAATCACATCTTTCCTTAGCCAAACATTCGGAAACTGCCTGCAAAAGATCTTCAAGTCCCTCTGAGGTTTTGGCACTGACGTAAACACGCTCCGGGCGTCCTTCTTCATTTCTTACAATGCCGGCTGCGGTATTTTCCAAAAGATCACACTTGTTAAAGACTGTAAGCGTGGGTACTGAAGATGCCCCGACTTCCGCCAAAACAACATTTACTGCTTTGATGTTGTCATCGCGCCTTGGATCGGCTCCGTCGACTATGTGCAAAATAAGCGAAGCCTGCGCCGTTTCCTCAAGCGTGCTTTTAAAAGCGGCAATGAGATCATGCGGCAGGTGTCTGATAAATCCCACGGTATCGGCAAAGACGGTCGTACCCACGCCTTTTAGCTCCACGGTCCTGAGCGTAGGATCCAAAGTGGCGAAAAGTTTGTCCGCCGCATAAACTTCAGCTCCCGTAAGACGGTTGAACAACGTGGATTTTCCGGCATTGGTATAACCTGCAAAAGATACCACCGGTACTGAGTTTTTCTGACGTTTAAGTCTGTTCTGACCGCGGCGTTTTTCCACGGCCTGCAGATCCTCTTTTACGGCGGCGATGCGTTCTCGTAATGCACGCCTGTCAAGTTCTATCTGCGTTTCACCGGGGCCGCCGCGCAAACCGAAACCGCCCTTTTGTCGCTCGAGGTGAGTCCAGCCGCGCACCAGTCTTGCCTGCTCGTACTGAAGTCTTGCCAGTTCTACCTGTAATTTTCCTTCATAGGTACGGGCACGCTGAGCAAA
>CABQMD010000054.1 GCA_902465145.1 uncultured Succinatimonas sp.
ATTATTGTAGACCAGCTTTGCGTAAAGCCTGAGGATGTGGTTCCCGCTGCATCTTTTGTCGATGACCTCGGTGCTGATTCTCTGGATACCGTAGAGCTCGTTATGGCTCTTGAAGAAGAGTTCAAGACCGAAATCCCTGATGAGGAAGCCGAAAAGATCAATACTGTTCAGGCTGCCATCGATTACATCGAAAAGCATCAGGACGACGAGAAGTAATTCTTGATAGGCGGGATTTACCCCGCCTTTTGATATTTAATGAGAGGGAGAAGCGCTTATACTTCTCCGTCTTTGTATTAGGACAGTTAATTTTTGGAGACTTTGACGGTGCAGAATCGCAGAGTAGTGGTAACCGGTTTGGGCATGCTCTCTCCGGTCGGCAATACAGCCGAGGAATCATGGAAGAACCTCTTGGCCGGACACAGTGGCATCAGTGCCATTGAACATTTCGACGTCACCGATTTTTCGGTGAAAATTGCCGGTACCGTCAAAGGCTTTAATGCCGAAGAGTGGGGCATCAATGCCAAAGAGCAACGTAAGATGGATGAGTTCATCCAATACGGTATTGCTGCCGGTATTATGGCTCTTAACGATTCTGGTCTTGAGATCAACGATGGAAATCGTGATCGTATCGGAACCATGATCGGCTCTGGTATAGGCGGTCTTACTCTCATCGAAAAGAATATTAACGGTTTGGCCGCTCGCGGTCCGCGCGGGATCAGTCCTTTTTTTGTGCCGTCTACGATCATCAATATGGTTTCTGGACAGCTTTCCATCATGAAAGGTTTGCGCGGTCCGAATCTTTCCATGGTCACTGCGTGTGCTACCGGTACTCATGCCATCGGTCTTTCTGCCAGACTTATTCAGTACGGCGATGCCGATGTTATGGTTTGCGGAGGATCTGAGAAAGCTTCCACTCCTATGGGAATAGGCGGTTTCAGCGCCTTAAAGGCCTTGTCTCACCGTAACGATGAACCGGAAAAGGCATCACGTCCTTGGGATAAGAACCGTGACGGTTTTATTTTAGGTGACGGTGCTGGAGTTATGGTACTTGAAGAATATGAACACGCCAAGGCTCGCGGTGCAAAAATCTATGCTGAGTTAAGCGGTTTCGGTATGAGCGGAGATGCATTCCATATGACAGCCACGCCGGAATACGGCGAAGGTGCAGTACGTTCCATCAAAGCAGCTTTAAAAGATGCCGGTATTGAACCTGAGCGAGTAAATTATATTAACGCTCACGGAACTTCTACTCATGTTGGTGATCTTTCCGAATTGCGTGCGGTAAAGAGTATTTGGGGCGAAGCTCCGGCTCATACTTGCATGAGTTCAACAAAGTCTATGACCGGACACCTTTTAGGAGCGGCCGGCGCTATTGAGGCTGTGATCACCGTATTGGCTTTACGCGATCAGATATGTCCTCCCACCATCAATCTTGAAGATCCTGAGGATGAGGTCGGTGCTTTTAATCTGGTTCCTAACGTTGCACAGAAGCATGATATTGAGTACGCCCTTTCCAATAATTTCGGTTTCGGCGGTACCAACGGCTCCTTAATTTTCAAACGTATTTGAAAATAGATTAAAATAATTAAAGGATCTCCTAAGTGAGATCCTTTTTTTTAGAAAAGGTAAAAAGCTTCTAGACCGTTGAGCAGATCGGTTCTTTTTACCGTACCGAAGTAGCGGCTGTCATAAGATTGAGTCCGTTCAGAAGCTAAAATAAATTCATCCTGATCCAATACGCGGTTAAGCCTTGCAGCAGTTAAAGGAGTGCCATTGCCGTCTTTTAATTGCGGAGCTGTGCCTGATAATAGCGATCCGTTGATTTTTATCCCCTCTTTGCCGATGTAGGCAAGATCTCCTGGTAATCCTTTTAAATATTTTCCCAAAGGAGAGCTGTTTGATGGGCAATTTCCGTACCCCACGTATCCTCGTTGCTTTGCAAAATCAGCTTTCTTCTTGTCAAGGCAGAAAAGAACTGCTTCGCCTCTTTTTTCTTCAAGTGCTTTGATTTTATATATGCCTTGAGGCATCGACGAAGTAAGATTAATCCATAATTCGCTGTATCTTAGACTAAGTTGCAGCGCTGATGAGAAAATTATGACGGCTAATATCATACCAACTAATTTCAGTTTCATGATCACTCCGTGATTGTTTGATGAGTTAAATCATAAAACACAAAAAAGCCCCTGAAAGAGGGGCTTGGCTGATTTTGGCATCTGTTTGTTTTTTCGTTAAATTACGCCTTTTGTAAGCGAATCGATGGCTTCTGCGGTAGCTTTACGGTTTTTCAAAGCGGTCTCTCCCATAACTTTGATCACTTCGATAAAAAGCAAATCGATGATAAAAAATACGGTAAGACGAGAGTCGGCATAACCTGAGGTAAGATCAGATTCGTGAACAGAATGCATGACGGCGGTGTCACACAGTCTTCCCAAAGCAGAACTGCTGTCTGAAGTGATGGCAGCCATTTTAGCTGAATGCTGTTTGGCAAGACGCGCCGCCTTGTTTATTTCCATGGTCTGACCTGAGGTGGAAATAAAAATACAAAGATCATCTTTATTAACCAACGAAGCATGCATCATCATGTCGTGGCTGTCGGTGGCGTTAACGGTATTGATCCCAAGTCTCGTAAATTTACGGGCAGCATCGCGGGCAATGAATCCTGAGGCTCCGATCCCGAAAAAGAATACGCGTTTGCAACTTATGATATAGCGTACCAAGTTACGTACAGCCGTAAAATCAAGCTCGTGAGAACTTTGAGTGAGCATGGTAACGTTTAGTTGTAACAGTTTTTGCGCGGTTATTTCACTTGAATCTTTTAAATCTATGGAGGGCGTAAGCAGTGAGTTTGAACTGTCTTGTGCTCCGAGATCCTGAGCTAAGGCTATTTTAAAATCCTTGAGGGTTTCAAATTCAAACTTGCGGGCAAAACGGGTTACGGTAGCATGCGAAACGTTACATGCATCAGAGATCTCCGAGATCGACGAAGAACAGGCCTGAGTACCGAATTTTAAGAAATACTCGATAAGACGGCGATCCGATTTTGAAAGTTTGATCCTAGGATCGTTGAGTTTTTTCAGAATTGTCATTATGCCAATCGCGTCCTTAAGCAAGACGAGATCCTGATGTTGTTAAATTTTTGTCCAGATAATGTTAATTTGTTTCAGACGCTTTTGCAAATGTTTAAAAAAAATGAAAATACATTCTGCAAGGTAAGTTGTTTTTTTTAAAGAAGTACTGACTTGACGGTAAAAGTGATCAGTCTTTTTTTAATTTTCTCAGGATCTTCTTACTTTGAGTCAAAGTTTTTTCTCGAATAGCACTGGCTTTTTTTGCAGTTTGCATAGCCTGTGTTTCTGACATGCCCACAGCAAGGCAGGTAGCAATCGTTCCTTTTTCAAGAAAAGAATCTGTTTTGGCTGCAGTACGTAATATATTTGAAACTGTACATGCCGTTTCGATGACATTACCTGCTTGCATGATCAGATTCAAAGCCTGACCGCCTGGCAAAACTCTTGAAGCGATCCCCGCGCTTTGTCGTAGGTGACGGTTTTTTAAAGCCTGATGCAAAGTAACTCCGGCAACGGTTGCCACGGTTGCCGTAGCAAAACCCAGTTGTCGAATTTGAGCGCTTTTTGCCTTACCGGTGATACACCAAATTACGAAATGCTCGCAGTTTGCCCACAGTAGATGGTAATCATCTTCACCTAATCTCGAGCGAGCTCTTAATACGCTTTCGAATCTGCCGAAAACCCGGTCATCATGTAAGACCACCTCAATTTTGGCCCCTTCTGAAAACTCGTTAAGTGAGTATTCACGGATACCTTCGCGAGCTCTGGCAATAACTTTCTGACAGCCGCAGTAAATCCCGTGATGGGTATAGCCCAATCTTGCTACTTTCAGATGATCCCCAAGTTGAAAAACGGGATGAACATTTGATTTAAGATCTTTATGCATGTATGTCATAGTACTACGCTTGAGAGAAAAAGCGTACATACGGGGAAAATATGGGAATGTAAGGCTTTACAAGTGTTAAAATTCTCCTTTGTTTTCGCATCAGGTGAAAATTCGTAGCCTAAGGCGCAACCTTGGCATCAGTTAACTTTCCGGAATAATAAATGCAATTACAGCAAGCCAACGATGGCATGATGATGGATCTTTACGAGCTCACCATGTCCAACGGTTTCTTTGCCAGCGGTAAAGTCGGCACTCGTGCCGTCTTTGATGTTTTTTATCGTCATAATCCCGATCAGGGTGGTTTTTCAATCTTCGCAGGACTGGGACAGGCTCTTGATTGGATAAAGAGTCTGCATTTTACGGGACGCGATGTTGATTATCTGAAATCCCTGAAGATCTTCAGACCGGAATTTTTGGATTATTTAAGAGATTTCCGTTTCAGCGGAGATGTTTATGCCTTCGATGAAGGTACGATCATGTACCCGAATGAACCGATCCTTTCGGTACATGCTTCATTGGCAGAATGCATGTTCCTTGAAACTGCTGTTCTTGCCATGATCAATCATCAGTCTTTGATAGCGACCAAAGCCCGTCGTATGGTAAGAGCTGCTCAGGGACGTCCCATTGCCGATTTCGGTGCTCGTCGTGCGCACAATATCGATGCAGCCTATTACGGTGCCCGTGCATCTTATATAGGCGGTTTGGTGGCAACCTCTACGTTGGAAGCCGCCGAGGACTTCGGAATTCCCGCCTCAGGAACCATGGCTCACAGTTGGGTGATGTCCTTTGACGAAGAATATGAAGCCTTTAAAGCTTATGCAGCCGAATATCCTGACAATACCCTGTTGCTTATCGATACTTATGACGTGATGCGCTCCGGATTGCCCAACGCAGTAAAACTTGCGCATGAGTTTTTGGAACCTATGGGCAAACGCCTTAAGGGAGTACGCATAGACTCTGGTGATTTGGCTTATCTTTCAAAAAAGATCCGTAAGGTTTTGGATAAAGAGGGCCTTGAAGATGCGATCATCGTGGTTACCAACAGCCTTGATGAAAATACAATTTCATCGCTTCTGACTCAGGGAGCAATGGTAAACAGTTTCGGGATAGGCGAAAGATTGATCACCGCCATGTCCGATCCTATTTTAGGCGGAGTGTATAAGATGGCCGCCATTGAGGAAAACGGAGTTATGGTTCCCAGGATTAAGGTTTCTGAAACTGCCGAGAAGATCACCAATCCGGGCATCAAGCAGGTATGGCGTATTTACAACCACGATCATAAAGCCGTAGCCGATCTGATTGCAGGCATTGATGAAAAAGTGGATCTTTCAAAACCGTTCCATTATATCGATCCGGTTAATCCTTGGCGTGATCGTGCTTTTACCTCAGATTTCTCTGCCAAGGCTTTGCAACATCTTTATATTAAAGACGGCGTGCAGGTACGTGAGCAACCTAAGCTTTCTGAGATACGTGAATATGTTGCCTCTCAATTGCGTGATGAAATTTGGGAAGAAGAGCAGCGTTTTGAGAATCCTCACGTTCATTTCCTCGATATGACCCCGCGTTATTTCAAGATGAAACAGGATCTGTTGGAGACGATGCGTCAGAAAGTAGCTTTAATAAGCGATAGTCTGGATCATTAAAGCTGTAAAAACTAAGCGATGGGGAAGGTTAATACCTTCCCTTATTTTTTTGTAATTTGGCAGTAAGTGTCAAGATGATTTTTGTCGGCAGACATGGAACAATACGCATCAAAAGCGAAAAAGCAGGACTCATCCCAGCCATAACGCAACGTTTGCCTTTGAGCATTGCTTCATATCCTGTTTTTGCAACTTTATCAGGTTTTGCCGTAAACAACTTTGAAACGGCACTGTTCTGAAGTCTTGAGGCTTTGACAAAGTCGGTATCCAAAGGACCAGGCAGCAAAGCGGTTACGCTGACGCCGCTTCCTTTGCATTCCTGCCATAAAGCTTCTGAAAAACTTTTAACAAAGGCTTTTGAAGCGTAATACGGTGACATGTAGGGCCCCGGTATCAATGCAGCTATCGAAGAGACGTTCAGTATGCATCCATGACCTCTTTTTTTCATATCGGCAAGATACATTCTGGTAAGCATGGCAAGAGAGGTGACGTTAAGTGTCAACAAGCGTTCAACTTCCGTACATGATATTTTTTCAAGTGCACCGTTACATCCAATGCCAGCGTTGTTTACCACCATATCAGGATTAAGCTCTGCTTTTTTTATTTCGGTGTAAAGAGTGATTGCGGCATCGGACTTTGAGAGATCCTGCACAAATATATAGGCCTTGATCCCAAAGTTTCTTTCAAGCTCATTTTTTAAACTTTCAAGCTGGTCTTTTGATCGCGAAACCAAAATAAGATCACCTTTTTTTTGAGCATGTAAAAGAGCAAAAGCTTTTCCCAAACCGCGGGAAGCTCCGGTTATCAGCATAAGTGACATGAAATCTACCAACAATCTAAAAAAAATTTGATACAGTAAAGGGCATATATAAGCCGTTTATA
>CABQMD010000055.1 GCA_902465145.1 uncultured Succinatimonas sp.
CATTTCAGTGTTTTCACACCTGCGCAGCCCCGGGGAGGGATCACAGCAGTGCCGTACTTTTCGTACGCGGTGCCAACCACCGCAGATTGCGCATCGAGCTGGTAACCTTTCCGCAACATGAACCGGTAGCCGTACTGATGAAATATACCGGCTCAAGTTCCGGAATTCATCGTTACGTATCCTCAATCAATATCGACAGCGGTACCAACTTCCAACGTTACTGTTTTAAAGTAGCCCTTTTAACACTGCCTGATGATAACGATCAGCAACAGGTACAGGATGTGGTGTGGTACAGCTCTTTAGGCATGTCGCGCGAACGTCCCTTGTTGCAGCACTGTTTTGCCTACGAACTGTTCAATACTCATCCTCAATGGGCTCCGAACCTTATATGTTACGAGATCCTGCCCGATCGCTTTGCCTCATCAAAAGGTCATTTCACCGTAGACGGTACTCCGGTATCTGCCGAGCAGCCTCTGCGTCGCAAAGATTTCGAGTATACCGATCTCAATGAAGTTCACTGCGGAGGAGATCTTGACGGGATAACCGACATGCTTCCCTATTTAAGAGGCCTAGGTTGTGACGGGATCAGCTTAAATTCCGTTTTCAAAGCCCACGGTTTTGCTAAAGAAGATACTCAGGATTACGACACGGTCGATCCTCATTTGGGAGGCAACGGCAGTCTCAAACGCCTGCGTGCACTGACGCTCGGCTATGAAATCAAACTGTTAGTCCACGGAAGTTTTGCCTACACCGGAGACAAACATCCCTGGTTTGACCGTCAGGAACGTACCGGCAAAGGAGCGCTTCACCATCAGGATTCACCTTACCGTGAGTTCTATACCTTCAAGGCAGATGGCGATGCCTGCTATTGCGGCGGCAATCCCAAATACCCGAAACTTGACTACGGCAGCCGCGAAGTCCGTCATGCCATGGCAGAAGGTCAGAACAGTTTCGTGCGCAAATGGCTGCGTCCTCCCTACGGACTTGACGGTTGGGTGATCGATCATATCGCGGCCATAGGCGATTCTGGAAACGCCAAGAACAACTTAAAACGCATAGCCCAGATCTGCACGGCCGCTCGCGAAACTCATATAGACTGCCTGATGATCGGCAATTTCCTCTCGGACGCCCGCTACGCTTTGGGATCAAGCGGAAATGTCGACGGTTCAATCAACTATAACGGTTTTATCAGCCCCATCAGAGCTTTCTTCGGAGGCGTAAACCTGCAGGGTGAAAGCATCCCCTATACTGGAGAAGATTTGCGCCGTACTTGCGAGGAATACGCAGTCGGCGTATCTCAACAGGCCAAGCTCTGCCTTATCAACCAATTGGATAACGCATCACTGCCGCGTTTCTTTACGGTTATAGGCAAAGACAAAGCCCTGTATATGGCAGCCTTTGCCACCCTCTTTACCTGGCGCGGGATCCCCTGCATTTTCCAAGGTGACGAGCTTGGCGACGTCATCGCCTCAGGTCAAATCGGACCCGATTCGATGATCCCGTTTAAAGCGTTAAACGATCACCATGCCAGTCCTTACAGTGCCGATCTGCAAAGCACCATTGCCGAGCTTGCGGCCATGCGCCGTTCCAATCCAGCCCTGTCGCACGGTACCATGGTATTCATCACCTCAGGCGGCGCCTACTTCGGATACATACGCATATTCGGTCATCGTTTTTCCCTTGTTTTTGTCAACAGCTCGCATCAGCAGGTAAAAGTTCAGCAGGGATCAATACTCTTCCCGCTATTGGCAGCTCTGTATCTTCCGGATGACTGCAAGGCCGACGACGCCGAAGACAGCGGAGAGTCGTTGCTGATCCCGCTCTCTGGTCGTAACGTACGCAGAACCGATCACGGCGAAGGTATGGATGCGCTGTTTGACATGCTAGGACGCGAGAGTCTGGATGTACGTTGCTACGGCGGTACTCGTACCAGTGATGAATTTCAGGAAAAATTTATCAAGGAACTGTGTGCAGGCAGGATAATTACGATCCCGTCGCGCACCACCGTAGTCGTAAATAACAATCCTAAAGACAGTAGCGAAGAATGACGCTATGTTCCTCCCCGGGCGTAAACGCAGGGGAGGAGCCGTCGGTACAACCTGGATCAGTACGGAGCTTTCGCATCTGTGCGGATACATAATGTCAGCTGTTTAAAATCCTTAACAAATCATAGTTAACATATTTGCGTTTTCTTTGCTGATCTTTAGGCGCATACAGCAATTCTTTATCTGCAAGAGATTTTAAAGCTCTTCTGACGGTGGCAGGACTGAGATTCACCTCTTTTGAAACTTCCTGAGCTGTTAAAAAAGGGTTATGAAATGATGCGATCCAAACCTTTTGCTCTGATACTGTGGACAAAAGCTTCATTCCTGTTTCAGCTAATTTAATTGAATCCTGCATTTTTGAAACCAGCTTATTAGCCATAGCTCCGCAGCAATCGACAAAAAAACTAAGCCATGAATACCAGTCAGGATCATTTCCTCTGACCCCGTTAAGCAGATCGTAATAGCGACTGCGCTCCCTTTCGAGTTCTTCACTTACAAGAAAAATAGGGACATCAACAAGACCGTAATTTACTGCCATTAAAGCTATAAGAATGCGTCCCAGCCTCCCGTTACCATCTAAAAAAGGATGAATGGATTCAAACTGAGCGTGCATTACCGCCAATTTTAAAATTTCAGGGGCTTTCTCATCTATAACATACAATTGTTGGTCATCATATTTTAGAAAACTGTTGTGAAAATAGCCGTTAACGTAATGCTCCAGATTCTCCATATAAGCAGAAATTTCATTTGCACCGATTGGAATATATGAAGCGTGTTCGATCTTGTTATCACGGCCGATGAAATTCTGTATTTTTCTAAACTCTCCTCCGGCAGAACTTGTTCCCCTTGCATTTATCATCAATATTTTATGAAGTCGCAAAAGCATACGGGTGGAAAAAGGATCACCTCTTTTGATTTGTTCCAATCCGTCTTTCAGAGCATTTTGATAATTTATAACTTCACGGTGTTCTTTGCTTTTCTTCTGCTCAGGAGTAGGATCGATGACATCTGTGAAAGTCACCTGAGTACCTTCGATTCGTGTTGACTGCACACTCTCTGACAATGTGAAAAGATTTATCAAGGCATCGCCGACTAACGAATGGCGAAACTCATTTTTCATGCTTCCGATGATCATGTTTATATCCGCCAACTTGCGAAGCAGTTCAATAGCCTGACTCTGCGATATTGCAGGAGGGAGCATTTGTATACCTTGTTTTGCCATATTTAGTCCATATAACATCAAAAAAAATGATTTTATTTATTCTATATCAAGATTAGTGATAAAAAAGCTAATAAATGGTTGTTATATACAGAGAGCAAAAGGATCATTATTAAACTCAAGAGATTATCCTGATTATATAAGTCGCGCTCTCTTTCTAATAGACTGACGGATCATCAGACAGATTCCTAACAAAACACAGACAAAAATGTCCAATAATTTTGATAATTAACTGATCAGAATTAAGATCATGAAATGATCTTCAGGAGGAAGAACTGTACCAATGCCTGCCCAATGGGGCTCTTACTTATCCGAAACCAAAGTTCAGGTGCTATAAAAATTGCAAAACTCAAGAACAAAAAAACCGCAACCTTACGGTCACGGCTTTAGTTAATTATATATAAGGACTTAATTAAGCCTTAAGAGCGGCCTTAGCCTGCTCAACGATAGCCTGGAAAGCGGCTTTGTCGTTGATAGCCAGATCGGAAAGAACCTTACGGTCGATCTCGATGTTAGCCTTGTGCAGACCGTTGATGAGCTGGCTGTAGCTCATATCATACTGGTGGGCACCAGCATTGATACGAACAATCCACAACTCACGGAACTGACGCTTCTTCTGACGACGATCACGATAAGCATACTGACCGGCTTTGGTAACAGCCTGTACAGCAACGCGATAAGTACGTGAACGGGCGCCGTAATAACCTTTAGCAGCCTTCAGAACCTTCTTGTGACGAGCATGGGCGATCACGCCGCGTTTAACTCTTGCCATTTGTCATTTCCTCCGAGAATTAGGCGTACGGCAACTGACGCATAATGGCGCGCAGGTTGCAGTTCTTCACATAGACCATCTTGCCCAGTGAACGCTTACGCTTGCTGGTCTTCTTGGTGAGGATGTGACGCAGGTTCTGGTGACGGCACTTGTAGTGACCGCTGCCGGTTTTCTTGAAGCGCTTTGCAACGCCTCTGTCGGTCTTCATTTTGACCTTGACTTTCTTAGCCATTATTTACTCCGCATTAGTGCGATAAATCAAAACAGGAGCCGTAAGCTACGCTTTCGGACTTTGATCCCTGTTACTGTTTCTTTTTGGGGGCAAGTACCATCGAAGCCTGTCTGCCTTCCATTTTGGAAGCCGACTCGACCTGAGCTATGCCCGCTACGACGCAGAGATCATTCTCCACGCGTTTTAAGACATCAAAACCTATGGACTGATGCGCCATCTCGCGTCCGCGGAAACGCAGAGTCACTTTGGCTTTGTTGCCTTCTTCGAGGAAGCGGGTCAGGTTGCGTAGTTTAACCTGATAATCCCCTTCGTCTGTACCGGGACGGAATTTGATTTCCTTCACCTGCACAACTTTTTGCTTCTTCTTCTTTTGATCTTTCTGCTTCTCATAGAGATACTTGCCGTACTCGATGAGTTTGCACACCGGCGGATTGGCGTTGGGACTGATCTCAACAAGATCCACACCCGCGTCTTTGGCCATATGTAGAGCCTCTACGGTGGCCATGACTCCCAGAACCTGATTATCTTGATCCAGAAGTCTTACTTCACGACTTCTGATGTCATGGTTTATCCGGTTTTTCTGAAAGGTCTTACCGGTCTTACGATTGTTATTAATAGCAGTTACTCCTAAACCTGCAGGGCTTTCACCTGCGAAAAAATTCCGCGTGGAAAGCCCTGCAATTTACTGATCAAAAGTCAGAAAAAGCGACTTATTTTTTAGCCTTAGCCGCACGTTCCTGCTCTATTGCAAGATCGGCATCAGGCATAGACTTGCGCGCTATGATATCCTCATTTATGAGTTTTATCAAGTCCTCAACGCTCATCTGTCCCAAATCCGCGCCTTTTCTGGTACGCACGGCTACGACGCCTTTTTCTGCTTCCTTGGCACCGCATACGGCCATATAAGGAACATGCATCAGAGTAGCTTCGCGGATCTTAAAGCCGATCTTGTCATTACGCAGATCGGATCTTACACGCAGCATCGCAGCATCAAGTTTGTCACATACCGATTTGGCGTATTCGGCCTGATCATCGGTGATGCTCATTACAACGGCCTGTACCGGAGCAAGCCAGGTCGGGAAAGCACCTGCGTATTCTTCGGTAAGAATGCCGATGAAACGCTCAAGAGAGCCTAACAGAGCACGGTGAATCATTACCGGTACATGTTCCTGATTGTCCTCGCCGACATAAGCAGCACCCAGACGTCCGGGCAAAGAGAAGTCAAGCTGTACGGTTCCGCACTGCCAGGCACGATCTAACGAATCGTGCAGGGTAAACTCGATCTTAGGGCCGTAGAATGCGCCTTCCCCGGGCTGCAGATCATACTCAAGACCGTTAAACTCCAAGGCTTTCTTAAGATCTTCTTCTGCCTTATCCCAAATGGCATCGGAGCCGATGCGTTTTTCAGGACGGGTTGAAAGTTTGACGTCTACCTTATGGAAGTTGAAAACGTCATAGATCTCATAAACCATCTTGATGCAGTCTGAAACTACGTCGAGGATCTGATCTTCGGTACAGAAGATGTGGGCATCATCCTGTTCAAATCCGCGTACGCGCAACAGTCCGTGCAAGGACCCCGAAGGTTCGTTACGGTGATCCTTACCGAATTCTGCCATGCGAATGGGCAGATCGCGATAAGAACGCGTACGCGAATTGAAGATCTGAATGGCACCAGGGCAATTCATAGGTTTAATTGCATACTGACGGTTCTCAGACTCAGTAGTAAACATGTTTTCTGCATATTTATCCCAGTGTCCTGAGCGCTCCCACAACACGCGATCCATGATCTGAGGGGTATTCACCTCGATGTAGTGATACTTATGCAACATGGTACGCATGAAGTTTTCAATGACACGGTAAATGGTCCAGCCGTCATTGTGCCAGAACACCAAACCGGGTGCTTCCTGCTGGAAGTGGAAAAGATCCAGCTGTTTACCCAAAACGCGGTGATCGCGTTTGGCAGCTTCCTCACGACGGTGCAGATAGTCCTTAAGCTCATCCTTGGTAGCAAAGGCGCATCCGTAAATACGCTGCAGCATCTTGTTCTTTGAATTGCCGCGCCAGTATGCTCCTGCAAAATGAGTGAGCTTGAA